>JBAWYO010000048.1:0-10178 GCA_037143495.1 Candidatus Omnitrophota bacterium
TCGCCGAATCGCGCACGTCCTTGGTGAACGGGCCGATCTGGTCGAGCGAACTGGCGAAGGCGACGAGGCCGTAGCGCGAAATACGTCCATAGGTCGGCTTCAAACCCACGCAGCCGCAGAGCGCGGCGGGCTGGCGTATCGACCCGCCGGTATCCGACCCCAGCGCGACGATCGTTTCGTCAGCGCTAACCGCCGCTGCGGAACCGCCACTCGATCCTCCGGGAATGCGCTGCGTATTCCACGGGTTCCTCGTCGGCCCATAGCAGGAAGTCTCACAGGAAGAGCCGAAGGCGAATTCATCCATATTAGTGCGCCCGAGCAGAATAGCGCCCGCCTCTTCAAGACGATCAATGACCGTCGCGTTATAGGGCGATCTAAAACCCTTCAGAATGCGGGACGCGCAGGTAGCCTCTTCACCACGCACACAAATATTGTCTTTGAGCAGGACGGGAACGCCGTAGAGCGGCGCGCCCTTTTTCCCGGCGGCTGCGCGGAGGCGTTCCGGTAAAGAACCCCGGTACGTTTCGATGACGGCTTTGAGCGCCGGATCGATCGCGTCGATCCGCGCCATCACCGAGCCGACGACCTCCTCGGGCGTAGCACTGCCCTTCGCGCAAAGGTCCCTGATTTCTTGAACGCTTAACCGGCAGAGCTCGCTCATCTATTCGATCACTTTCGGTACCTTAAAAAAGGTGCCTTCTTTCGACGGCGCTATCGACAATGCCTCCGCCGGCGCCAGCGAAACCTGGATAACATCTTCGCGAAAAACGTTATGGAGCGACAACGGATGGCTCATCGGCGCGGTTGCTCGCGTATCAACGCTGTTGAGCGTATCGATATACGCCAGAATATCATTGAGTTGTTTTCCGAGACGGGTCGATTCTTCGCTGCTGAGCTCGAGCTTCGCCAGATCAGCGACATAGACAACATCTATCGAACTTGTTTTTCTTCCTGCGGTTTCACTCATGCTCCCCTCTCCCGCCGGCGCTCACCGCCGTGCAAACGCATTCGCGATACGCGCGAACTCTTCCAGGTTCACTGATTCGGGCCTGCGCGCCCAATCCACGCCGCAGGATCGCAACAATTCTTTTATCGCTTCTTTATCGAGGCCGGCAAATCCAAGATGGTCAAGGGACGAAAGGAGCATCTTCCGTCGCTGATTGAACGACCCGCGCACGATCCTGAAAAAAAGTTTTTCATCATCGACGCTGACCGACGGCAGCTCCGGAATATCGAGCCTGATCAGCGCGGAATCAACCTCCGGCCGGGGATAAAAAGAGGTTCTCTTGACAACCGATTTGAACGCCGGCTTTGTATGGAATTGAATATAACAGGAGAGCGGGCTGTAGGTCTTCGAGCCGCTTGCAGCAAGCATCCGCTCGCCGACCTCCTTTTGGACCATGAGGACCGCGTCCCGTACAAAAGCTCTGCTCTCAATGATCAACTCGATGATCGGCGTCGTTATATAATACGGGACATTGCCGATGATCTTTATTTTGCTTCCCGCGGCGATGCGCCCCAGATCAAGCTCCAGGATGTCCTGGCAGATGAATTCAATATTCCGGTACCCTGCCCGTGTCAACCGATCCTGCAAAAGGCTGAAGAGACGGCGATCATACTCCACCGCGATCACCCGCCGCGCGCGGTCGGCGATCTCCTGCGTGATATTGCCCAGACCGGCGCCGATCTCCAGCACGGTATCCTCGGGTCCGATCTGCGAAAAACGCAGGATCTTATCGAGGATGTTCCGGTCGATCAGAAAATCCTGACCGAGACGTTTCTGCGGCCTGAAACCATACTCCTGCATCAGCGCCGCTATCTGCGATACGGTCAGCACGTTGAAGTCATCCGGGCCGCGAGCCTGATCGCGGCGATCATCGATCCGGGATCGGCGATACCCTTCCCGGCAATATCAAACCCGGTCCCGTGGTCAACCGATGTGCGGACGAATGGCAACCCCAGCGTCACGTTGACACCCGTCGAGCGCGCGATCATCTTGAACGCCGGTAAGCCCTGGTCGTGGTACATACAGACGCCGGCGTCATAACGCCGGCGATAGAGATCAAAGAGCAACGTATCACCGGGAATCGGCCCGTAAATCGTCGAAAAACGCCGCGCGAGTTTTTTAATGGTGGGGGTAATGATCCTCTTCTCCTCAACGCCGAAGAGACCGCCTTCACCGCAGTGGGGATTGAGCCCTGCCACCCCGATCGTGGGGCGCGGTATCTTAAAATCTTTCCGGAGTGATTCATAGGTCAGGCTCACGGTATCCGCGATACGTTGGGGTGTAAGCGCGCCGCTGACATCGATCAGGGGAATATGCCTGGTTACCAGTGAAAGCCTGAGATCCGGAGAGACAAACATCATCGCGAACTTCTTGGATCCGCTCCGGCGCGCAAGATACTCGGTATGTCCCGCAAAGTCGATCCCGCTGCGGCTGATAGATTCTTTGCTTACCGGTCCGGTCACGAGCGCATCGGCCTTGCCGCTACCGATAAGCCCGAGCGCCTCTTCAATATATTCGATCGACCGCCGTGCGCTGGCACGCTCCCCGGGCCGCCGACCGGCGCTCCCCAGCTCGCCGATCACCGTCAACCGCGCGATGCCCCGCAGCGACGGATCCCGCAACGCTTTTGCCGTAACCTCGGGACCTATACCGCGGGGATCGCCGACCGTAACGCAGATCGTCGGGATCTTACCGGTACGAGATATACGCATTCTTCTTTAAGTCATCGATCATTTTCGCGTAGAGTTCTTTACCTTTGTTAAAAAAGAGCATTTTTTCGATCGCCCCTTTAACTTCATCAAATGGCTGGACCCCTTCCGGCCGCCTTTCCTGCACCTTGAATATGTGGTACCCCAAGGTTGTCTTGATAACGTCAGTGACCTGGCCGCTCGAAAGCGCAAATGCCGCGTCGTCGATCTGTTTCATCAGCGTACCTCTGTTGACGAAACCCATATCTCCGCCACGGTCCGCGTTCGGTCCTTTTGAATACTTCAAAGCAAGCTCTCCGAAGCTTTCGCCCGCTTTAATAAATCCGAGGATCTTTTCGGCGAGAAGCCGCGCCTCATCATCAGTTCTGTCCTCTGCCGGTTTTATGAGGATATTACTCAGATGAGCCTGTTCGGGCTGCCGGAATTCCTCCTGATGCGCGGTATAATACTCGAGCAGCTCCGACGGAGCGATCACGATCTTCTTGCGGACCTCGGTCTCGACATACTTGCCGACTTTCAGCTGGTCTTCATACCGCTGCCGGAGATCTTTGACGCTGATGTCATCTTCACGCAACGCCTCATTGAATTTCTCCTCGGACCCGAATTTATCTTTTACCTCCTGAAGGCGCGCCTCGACCTCATTGGTTTGTATCTTCATTTCTTTTTTCTTTGCGGCACTCAGGATGAGCCGTTCTTCCACCATGCGATCAAGGATCTCCTTGCGCGCGGCTGCCAGTTTCTCGGCAAACGTCGCGTCGGTCGATTCCTTGTGGATACGGTCAACAATGCTGGCGACGGCCTGATCAAGCTCGCCCTTGGTGATCGTCTCACCGTTCACGACGACGATGATCTTATCGAGCGTACCCGCTATCGCGGGCGTCATGCCTGCGCACGAAAGGAAGAACGCGATGAGTGCAGCGCACCATACCGGACGCATCATTTTTGAGTCGCCGGCACTGCGGGAGCGACCGCTACCGGTGCCGGTCCTTTTTTAACCTGCGCGGGTTTTACCGCGTTAGCCGGCGCCGCAGCCGGAAAGAGCGAATCGTTTATCTTGATCGCCGCCTTCGCTTTGACCCGGGCAACGACGTCATTGAACGCGCTTTGTTTCTTCTGTGATTCGAGCGAGCTCTTGATCCGCGCGCTGACAGCCTTAAGGTCCTGCGATTCAGACGGTTTCTTGTCGGTCAGCTTGATGATATGATAGCCGAATTGGGTCTTAACGATACCGCTCACCTGATTGATCTCGAGCTTTGCGGCGGCTTCTTCAAACTCGGGGACCATCTGCCCTTTTGTAAAATACCCCAGGTCGCCGCCCTTCTTCGCGGAAGTATCGGTCGATTTCTCTTTCGCGGCGTCTTCGAACGATTTGCCCGCGGCAAGCTCCGCCTGGACAGCCTTTGCCTCATCCTCGGTCTTCACGAGTATATGCGAGGCTCTCATCCGCTCCGGCATCACAAATTCCTGTTTATGGGTATTGAAATACGCTTCGACCTCTTTGTCGGAAACGGTTGTTTTAACGTCGATCTCATCCTTGATATATTTTGAGATCATGATCTTCTTCTGCGCTTCTTCAAGTGTTTCCTGGACTTCTTTATTGTTCTGAACCCCTTTTATCTTCGCTTCATTGTAGAGCAACGCCTCAAGCACCATATCATCCAGAAGCTCTTTCTTGCGATCCTTAAGCATCTGTTGATAATACGCCGGCAGTTTTGCTATTTTCGCGTCAATGTCCTTCATGGTGATAACCTGGCCGTTGACCGTGGCGGCAACGTCCTTCCCTGTCGCCGCTGAGCGCCCCGCGCCCTGCCCGCAACCCGCGCACCATACTGCCGCGACCACCGCGCAGGCGATGATCAAAGATATTCCTGTCCTTCTCATGCTCAGCCTCCTTGTTTTTGTTGAATACGGTCACTACGAATATTTAATTGGTGGTAATGAGATCTGTATTATATTAGCATAAAAGCGGCATTTGGCAATACTTTTTATGAGCTCCTCTTTTTCGCCTGCGCGGTATCCTCAGGGCGACGGCGCTCCAGGTCATCGATCGCGCTCTTGAGCAAGCGGCAATAGAGGTCAAAGCCGACCGATTCTATATAGCCGTGCTGTTCCTGGCCGAGCAGGTTGCCGGCGCCGCGCAGCTGCATATCTTCCATGGCGATCTTAAAACCCGACCCCAGTTGGGTAAACTTCTCTATCGCCGCGAGGCGTTTTTCGACATCCCTGGTCACCACCAGGTCTTGCGGGATAAGAAAGTAAGCAAAGGCCTTCTTTTTGAACCTTCCGACCCGCCCGCGCAACTGATAGAGGTCCGCCAGCCCGAACATATCCGCCCGCTCGACAATGATCGTATTAGCGTTCGGGATATCAATACCGGACTCTACGATCGCGGTCGAGACCAGGACATCAACATCCCCTTTCATGAACCGGAGCATGGTCTCCTCAAGAGCGCGTTCGGGCATCTGCCCATGACCGACCTCGACGCGCGCGTCCGGCAGGAGCGCGCGCAGCCGAAGGGCGGTCCGCTCGATGCCTTCGATACGGTTACGGACAAAAAATACCTGACCGCCGCGCGCGATCTCACGCTTGAGGGCTTCCCTGATCAGCGCCTCATCATATTCGGCTATCTTCGTCTCAACGGGTAGCCTGTTCTGCGGCGGCGTATTGATGAGCGAAAGGTCTTTCGCTCCCATCAGCGACATATAGAGCGTGCGGGGGATCGGTGTTGCCGTCAGTGTCAGGACATCAACGAGCAGGCGGAACCGTTTAAGCTTCTCTTTGTGCCTGACGCCGAAACGCTGTTCCTCATCGATGATGACCAGGCCGAGATCTTTGAACGAAATGTCATCCGAGACCAGGCGATGCGTCCCGATCACGATATCGACGCTGCCATCGCGGACCCCGGCAACGATCTGGCTCTGCTCGCGGGCGGTCTTGAAACGGCTCAGCATCTGCACATTCAGCGGATAACGCGCCAGGCGCTTGCTGAAAGTGGCGTAATGCTGCTCGGCGAGGATCGTTGTCGGCACCAGGATCGCGACCTGCTTGTTATCCATCACCGCTTTAAAGGCAGCCCGCAGCGCGACCTCGGTCTTGCCGTAACCGACATCTCCGCAGATAAGCCGGTCCATCGGGCGGACCGACTCCATGTCCCGTTTGACCTCAATGCACGTCCGCGCCTGGTCGGGCGTATCGTCATAGGGAAAAGCTTCCTCAAGTTCTTTCTGCCAATCGCCGTCTTTCGAGAACGAAAAACCGGTCAATGCCTGCCGCTTCGCCTGGAATTCGAGCAATTCATACGCGAGGTTAAAGACCCCCTTCTTCGCCTTCTCCTTGACCTTCTCCCAGGCGGGCGAACCCAGCTTGTAGAGCTTGGGCCTCCCCTCGAAACCGATATACCGCTGGACCAGGTGCAGATCGCCGACCGGTACATAGAGTAATTCTTTGTCGAGATATTCTATGACAAAATGGTCGACGAACGCCCGCTCGCGCTTCAGGCGTTTCAAGCCCCGATAGATGCCAATACCGTGTTCAACATGTACGACAAGATCACCGGGTGTAATGTCAACGAAATTCTGTATCGGCGCGTCCGCCGCATGCGCCGCTGAACCCTCCCCTGCGCCCGTGGCCGCTATCGGCCGCAAGAACATGAGCGGAAGATTTACTTTCTTCAGCCGCAGGCGCGACGCCGGCAAGATAATGGCGATAGCGTGCTCCCCCGCGTAGTGGCCCGAGACCGGGTCAAAAGACCTGATCTTTTCAACGACGGTATCGTTACACTGGATCCTGATCGGAAGTTCAAAAGTAGCGGGAAAGATATCGATGATCTCACCCTTATGGCTGAAATCACCCTCTTCGGCGACCGCTGACACGCGTAAGTAACCGAATTCTACGAGGAGACCGATAAGGCGGGAGAGACTGGTTGATTCACCTGAATAGATCTTTATGGATCCGAACATGGTCACCCGGAAGCGACCCTGACTACATCTTCTTTGGCGCGGAAACGCCTAAGAGCGCGAGGGCATTAGCGAGCACAATGCGGGTACAATCGACAAGGTAGAGCCGCGCCTTGGTCAGCGCGGGATCATCGCCGATAACCTTATGCTTATCATAGAAAGCATGAAAATGCCCCGCGAGATCCTGCGCGTACGCCGCCAGGCCGTGCGGCTCAAGCGTCGCTGCGCAGTTCTGGAGGCAGTGCGGAAATTCCCAGAGCAGCTTAATGAGAGCTTCTTCTTCTTTTTCGACGAGACAGGAGAGGTCTCCTGCCGTCACCGTTCCGGGCGCGGTCTTTTCAAGGATGCTCGATATGCGGGCGTGGGCATACTGCACATAAAAGACGGGATTCTGGGCGTTATGACGCTTAGCGACCTCAAGGTCGAACTCGAGATGGCTGTCCGATTTTCTCATAACAAAGAAAAAGCGTCCGGCGTCCTTACCGACTTCATCGAGAAGCTCGCGCAACGTCACGAACTCACCCTGTCTGGTCGACATCGAGACCGGCTTGCCGTCCCTGAAAAGTGTCGCCAGTTGTATGATAATGACGGAAAGGGCTTCCTTGTCGTGGCCGAGCGCCTGGATCGCGGCCTTCATCCGCGGGATATATCCGTGATGGTCGGGCCCCCAGATATCAACGAGCCGGTCGAAACCGCGCGCGAACTTATCGCGATGATACGCTATGTCGGGCGTCAGGTAGGTGTACGAGCCGTCACTCTTACGGACGACCCGGTCTTTATCGTCGCCGAACGCGGTGGATTTGAACCAGACGGCGCCTTCGTTCTCGTAGATGTAACCTTTCGCGCGCAGGAAATCAAGGGCCGCTTCGACCTTCCCGGACCGCGCGAGCTCTCCCTGGCTGTACCAGATATCGAATGAAACGTCAAAATCCGCCAGATCCCTGCGGATCGTGGACATGATCGCCTCGCAGGCGAATTCAAGAAAAAACTCCTTCGCCGGGTTCTTGGTCTCGACGAATTTTTCGCCGTGCGTATCGATGACCGTACGCGCCATATCGTAAATATAGGCGCCTTTATACCCGTTCTCCGGGAAAACCGACGGGCGCTGCAGCAATTCCATATACCGCGCGTGCACCGATTGGGCTAAGAGTGACATCTGCACGCCTTCATCATTGATGTAATATTCGCGGACGATCTCGACCCCGCAGGCGCGCAGGATATTGGCGAGCGAATCACCGAACGCCGCCTGGCGCGCGTGCGCGATCGTGAGCGGCCCGGTCGGATTTGCGCTGACAAATTCAAGGAGCATCTTCCTTGATGATCCCACGTCGCTTTTGCCGAAGGCTTCCCGCTGGGCGCCGATCTGCAACAGCGTATCGCAAAAAACATTTCCCGCAAGCTTGAAATTGACAAAACCGGGAGCCTTGACTTCGATCGCGCTGACCTTCCCCCGCAAGGGCGTCTCCGGCAGCATTTTAACCATGATCGAGAGAAGCCGCGCCGCGGCGTCCATGGGCTTGAGTTTCGCCGAGCCCGATATCCTCATTGCGACATTGGTAAAATAATCGCCGTGAGAACGGTCCTTAGGTATCTCAAGCGAGAGCTTCGCCGGCGCTACCTGCTGTGCGGAAGTTTCTTTTTGTAGAGATTCGACTGCGTCAGCTATCAGGCGGGAGATTTCTTCTTTGATGAGGTCTTTTTCCATTTTTTTCGCTTGGGGAGTATTTTCTTGGCCTGGCGTACGGCCTTGACCTGCACGGCGCCGCCCCAGAGCCGCTCGAGACGGTAGAATTCGCGCGCGTCCTGCGCGAATATGTGCGCGATCACCGCGTTGACATCGAGAAGGATCCAGCGTCCTTCCTGGTAGCCCTCTTTATGCCAGACTTTGACCTTCTTTTTATCGAGCGCCTCTATAATGCCGTCAGCAACTGCCTGGGCATGCTTGCTCGATGTCGCGCTGCAGATAAAAAAATAATCGCAGATATCGGACGTCTTGCGCATGTCGAGCGTGACGACGTTCTCCGCTTTCTTATCGCGCGCGGCGGTATCGATAATAGATAATAGACCTGAAGATTCTATGGGAGTGCTTCTTTCTTGAGGATCTGTCCGCTTTATTTTCCGAGGATCTTGAACATCCCGGTCCCGCAGCTCGGGCATTTGCCCTTCATCGCCTCACGGCCGTTCTTCATCGTTACTTTTTCGGCATCCTTCATCTCTTTTTTAGCTTTGCACTTTAAGCAATAACCTTCCATTTTTCCTCCTTGTGACTATGGGGTTAACTGCGCCTATTGACTATGCAATGTAACATACCTCTTCGCCTCAGGTCAAGGGAAATCTTCCCGACCGCCTGGGCATTTACTGATAGAGGTGATGAGCCGCGATATACTCCCGCACCTTATCAGGAACCAGATACCGAATACTCTTGCGCTCCTTAAGCCTTTTGCGGATCTCGCTCGCGGAAACCTCGATCTCGGTAATAACGACCGCCTGGATCTCGCTGGGTACCTCCCTCAGCGGGAAGCCGGGGCGCGTGGCAACGATAAACTTGGAGAGCTTATAGATCTCATCTATCTGCTTCCAGGAGACCAGCTCTTTAAGAGAATCTGAGCCGGTAATAAAGAAAAATTCAGCGCGCGGGCCGTATTGCTTGATCAGCTTCTTCAGCGTATCGATCGTATACGATCGTTGTTTTGACTCAATCTCCAGTCGCGAAACTTCAAATTTAGGGTTTCCTTCGACCGCCAGCAGGGTCATCGCGTACCGGTCCTCGGCCCCGATGATCTCTTCCTCGGACTTATGTGGCGGCAGATACGCCGGAATATAGATAACCCGGTCGAGCTTCAGCTTCCAGAGCGCCTCTTCCCCGAGGATCAGGTGCCCTATATGGATCGGGTTGAACGTCCCCCCGAGAATACCTATCCGCATACGCTCCTCACGCTTAACCGCGTATCTGCCCGTTCCCGTACACCACATACTTATATGTCGTCAATTCTTCGAGGCCCATCGGACCGCGGGCGTGCAGCTTTTCGGTGGATATGCCCATCTCGGCACCCATGCCGAACTCGCCCCCATCCGTGAACCGGGTCGACGCGTTCACATAGACACAAGCCGCATCGACCCTCTGAAGGAACGCGGTCGCGTGCTGGTAATTATCTGTAACGATGGCGTCAGAGTGCATCGAACCGTATCTGGTTATATGTGCTATGGCCTCATCCAGGCTGTCAACGACGCGAATGGCGATAATGAGGTCCAGATACTCAGTCTCCCAATCCTTTTCGGTCGCGGCGTTGATCCCCTTAAGGATCCGCCTCGTCAGCGCGCACCCGCGCATCTCAACGCCGGCTTCCTTAAACTTATTAGCCATCGATGGCAGAAAACGGGCGGCAACATCCTTATGGACGAGGAGCGTTTCCATCGCGTTGCAGGTCCCCGGACGCTGGACCTTCGCGTTAAAAGCGATCCGCTCCGCCATATTCAGGTCAGCGTACTCGTCAACATAGACATGAC
>JBAWYO010000049.1:0-10155 GCA_037143495.1 Candidatus Omnitrophota bacterium
CAATAACGCCCTTTTTTAGCAAGCACCGCGAGCGCGGTCCCGCGTATCACGACGACGGGATAGACGCGGGCTTCGCGGGCACCGAGAGCGATGGCGGCACGGGCGGTCCGCCGCTCTTTTTCAACCGTGCTCCCGGGTAACCCCACCATGATCTGGTGCCCCAGCGTCAATCCATTGCTAACGATCTGCCGCGAAGCCCGGCGTACATCGGCGCCTGTGTGCCCGCGTTTCGCCCGCGCGAGGACATCATCACAGATCGACTGCACGCCAAGCTCGATCGTGGAAACATGATATTTTTTCAGAAAGATAAAAATCTCTTCGTCAATAAAATCAGGGCGCGTGGATACGCGAACACTATGGATAGCTCCGCTCTCGATAAACGGTAGGACGGCTTTTAAATATGTCTCCTGCTCCTGACGATCAATCCCCGTAAAGGAACCGCCAAAGAACGCTACTTCTCGATGGGTGCGTTCACGGGGAATCAATTGCGAAAATCGGGAAATGGTCTGTGCGATCTGAGCGGCGGTAACTACCGATCCTCTGCCGGAAATTTTTCTCTGCTGGCAAAAGATACAGGTAAAAGGACATCCCTGATGGGGTATAAAAAAAGGTATCGTGTAGTGGCTTTTCACGGAGTTCTTATTCGAGCTCGAGCGACTTCTTATAGTGTGCCAGATGGGAACGCTCTTGCGCGTTGAGCCGGGGATAATCGAGCTTAAGCCTCGTGAGCGTCGAAACGATAATATCGGCAATAACGAGCCTCGTGAACCATTTATGGTCGGCGGGAACGACATGCCAGGGCGCCCACGATGTGCTCGTCCGGCTGAGCGCTTCCTCGTATGCCTTCTGGTAACGCCCCCAGTAGCCGCGGGTCTTAAGGTCGCTCGCTGAGAATTTCCATTGTTTATCCGGATCATCAATACGGCCGATAAGACGTTTCTTCTGTTCGCCGCGCGAGATATTAAGATAAAACTTCAACACGATGATCCCGTTCCCGACGAGATACCGCTCAAAAGCGTTAATATCTTCATACCGCCGTTTCCAAATCCCCTCATGCACACAGGCGGCCGGCAGGCGCTGCCGCGCGAGGACCTCAGGATGTACCCGGGGAACCAGCACCTCCTCATAATACGACCGGTTAAAGACGCCGATCGTTCCCCGGCGGGGGAGCGCTTTTGAGGTCCGCCAGAAAAAATCATGCTCCAACTCTTCCGCGGATGGCTCTTTAAAGCTGTGTACTTCGATGCCCTGCGGATTAACGCCCGACATGATATGCTTGATCGCGCCATCCTTACCGGCGGCGTCCATCCCCTGCAGGATGACCAGGAGCGCGTACGCGTGCTGGGCATACAAAACGTCCTGCAGGCGGATCAGATGGGCAATATCCTTGCCGAGCTTTTCCTGGGCGCTCTCCTTCGACGCGTATGAACCGGTATAATCCGTTTTGTAGGTACTCAGGCGGATCTTCCTGCCGACGGGAATAATGAACCGTTGTGCATTCATAAGTAAAACCCTTTCTCCGCGCGGATCAGCTAACCCGCGCTACGCAGACCGTCCCCACAACATCGCCGACGGAATTGCGCAATGCGGTGTAAGAAACAGTGGCGGAAAACACTTCCCCGTTCTTTGTTGCACAGGTGGTCTCCCGGGCCTTCGACGACTCTCCCCGCACGGTTGCGGCCAGTAACTGCTCGACGAACCCCTTGTCACCGGCGATACGATCAAACGAAAGACCGAGAAGTCCGCCGGGGGCGTACCCAAGAACACGTTCGGCGGACGGATTGGCTATGATGATATTGCCGCCGATATCAAGCAGAAACACCATCTCGAACATTGCCCCGATGATCTTATCACCGGCGGCCGCGGGCGTCGCCAGGAATTCATACTTTTTGATAGCGTACACGAGCCCCGCTATCCATATGATCGCGTAGAGATGGGCGAGCGACGGTAAGAGATGAATCCCGCGCATCGGAAGAATAAAAGAATCTATCGACCCCGTCATAAAAGCGAACGCCGAGGTAAACAAAAGTACGAATGCCTGTCGACGGCGTATCTTTTCCTTGACCCGTCCTATATAATCGCCCAACAGGATGAACGCGACAATCATGCACGCACCCAGATACGCAAAGAAAATATACGGCCACGCCGAATGATCATAGAGATATGACTTGCCATACGGCGTCGCGATATATCCGACGACGATCGCCCCCGCCCACTGCTGAAAGATCAGGATCGGTGAGGGTAGAAAAAGAAGCGGAAGAAAGATTTTTTTACGCAGGATTGCTCCACGGCCAGTGAAGACCATCGAGAACCATAAAAAGAGGGGGGCAAAGCTGATCCATCCGATGGAATCGATCTTATGCGCAAGAGAGGCGGCAACATCGGAAGAGCGCGGGTCATTCATAATAATGTCGCCGAATGTCCATATCGCGAAACAAGCGCAGGTCAGCGCGCAAACCCGGTTAAGAAGCGAGGCGGGATCTTTATAGAGGACATAAAAGATCAGTTGCAGATAGAGGGCGGCGCACAAAAAATGGAGGAATAGTACTATGGTCACGTAACCCCTTTGCCGTTTTTATGCTTCGGAGGCGTCTTCTGCTTTCGCCTCTTCAGTATATCATAAACCTGTATTTTGCTCTACAGCAAATGTGTCGACGCCTGCGCTCTGTCGTTGTGCCCCTCTACCCCTCACCATCCGTTTACCAGCTAACGTCCGGATTCATTCTGCTCTCTATCACTTTAATATTCGCCGCTTACGAAATCTGACACCTTTTATTGATAGCACAATAAAAAGTAAGTTTATTGACAAAATAGCTACTCTATGGCATGCTCCCTAATATGATCCTGCCAAAATCGGCCACTAAAATCATCTATATAATGTTTGTGCCTGCACTCTGTATCCTGACGGCATGCACGCCCCTCTTCGCGTCCATCGGCGAAAGCACGATCCCGAACAATGCGCTCCGGCCGCTAACGCTCGACGAGCGCATACCGGCGGTCGTTATCCGCGAAGGAAGAGCAATGGCGCTCGCCAGCACACCTGATGAACCCATCGTTATGGTTCGTCTGGCATCGGGAGAAGAGCAGGCATTTTATAAATCCTCGGGGGAAAATAGCGGAATGCCCGGTCGATGGTTACCGATCGCCGGAATACTCCCAGGTCGCGTTCCCGGAAACCCTAAAATAGTGGTTACCTGGTATAATAAAAGCCCCTATCAAGAGGGAAAAGCGGCAAGCAGACGTCATCCGCTCTACCGGTACGGCACCGAGCAGCTGAAGCGCGCGGGGACATACTTGGACGCATTGGATGCGGCGGGCGAGTTGCCTTTAACCGTAGTGTTGACCTCTAAAGTGCGCGAGATCAACCTATTCATCGGGAGCCCAGCGGCGATCGAAAATAATAAGGTATACGATATGTATGATAGCGGTCAACAGGACCGAGGCGGGCTCACGGTCGATGAATACGTCCAAAAAGAAGGCGAAAGGATCCTGAGGAAGAAACGCGTGATGAGCGGACTTACCGAAAAAAATCTGAGGCAACCGATCGCCGCGCAGATCGGCGCGATCTTCGGCAGTGAAAGCCATGGCGTTCTCGTGCTGAATGAGGCCGGCATGATCGAAGCGCTGGTAGACTGTTTCTTCACGTACGAAAAGCATTGGTCAGAATTTGCTGAACAAACAAATCAAGTCGAAGTCGAACTTGCGCGGTCGGTGGGCAAGAGATTTGGATTAAATAAAAAAGACCCGGGTTTACCGCAGATCATCACAACTGCCCGGCTACTCGATCTCTACCTGTTTTTATTCGGCGGTGAGATCGACTATCAATTCTATGAAAGGCTCGCAGGCCTGTCTGCCCCGGCCCCTGCCGGTCCTATCACAAGCCCCGCCGGCAGCGACATCTAACCTTTCTCCCCAAATACGCCCTTCGTTTCGCCTCCGGGAACCGCTCTATCGCGTAGCGCAACATCGTCCGGGGCATAACCGCGGAGTGCTTCTGCAAAAACCGCTCTTCAGCAGCCTGATCGCGCTTGCCGACTTCGCGCAACATCCACCCGACCGCCTTATGGATCAGGTCGTGCTTGTCAGGGAGGAGCAGTTCAGCGATTTTGAGCGTATCCTTGAAGTCATTCTCGCCGATAAAATGAAACGTGGCGATGATCGCGATCCTCCGCTCCCAGAGCAACCGGGAACGGGCCAATACATAGAGCTGCTCTCTGCTTTTATCCGAAAGAAAAGCGCCGACGATATACTTCGCCGACGCGTCCACCAGATCCCAATTATTGATATACTCCGTATGCCGCAGATAAAGCCGGTAAATCTTCCCCCTGCCGGCCTCATCACTGGCGCGGAATCTTTCAACCAGGATCACCAGCGCGAGAAAACGCTCCTCGTGGATCGGCGAGCGCAAGAGGCGGCGCACCGCCGTCAATCCCATCTGCCGGTGCTTATCCGCTACGTCCCGCAATACCGGAACCGTGATCCCGAGAAAAATGTCGCCTTCGGCGTACTCGCCCGGCCCGGTCTTGAAGAACCGCCGCAGGATGCGCGCCTTTTCTTTATTGCCGTATCTTCGCAGATCTACCGCGGGTTCCTTCATCGCCGCCGTTCCTGTTAGAAGCTCGCCTCTTCTTCAGAGACCGTTTTCCCGTCTTTTAAATAAATGATCCGATCGGTCAGAGCCCCCAACTTCGGATTGTGAGTAGCTAAAATAATACTCAAGCCCTCTTCCTTGTTTATCTTTTTAAAAATATCGAATATCTCCTGCGAACTCTTCGTATCGAGATTTCCCGTCGGTTCATCCGCGATAAGGAATTTCGGGGAGATCGCAAGCGCGCGCGCGATCGCCACTCTCTGCCGTTCACCTCCTGACAGCTCTTTAGGGAGGTGGCTCATGCGGTGCGCCAAGCCGACCTTCTCAAATAAGCCGATGATCCGTTTCCGCTCCCGGGGGCGGCGCGCGAAATAGAGTGAAAGCTCGACATTCTCAAGCGCCGTGAGACTCGGTATCAGCAGGAACTCCTGGAATATGAACCCGATCTGACCGCGCCGCAGCCCCACAAGCCTGCTCTCGGGTACTCCCGACACTTCTTTCCCGAAGACTTCAAGAGAACCCGCGGAGACGCTGTCGAGACATCCGATGAGATCAAGAAGCGTCGTCTTGCCCGATCCTGACGGACCCATGAGCGCTATAAAATCACCCTCGCGCACCTCCAGATCTACGCCGTTGACAGCGTAAACCTCTTCGGTTCCGCGCAGGTAAACCTTCGTTAATCCTTCTGCCCTGACAATGGCTTTTTTCATAGGTCACTCCCCCCTGCGGATCGCTTCTATGGGCTTCATTGACGAAGCCCTGAAGGCCGGATAGATACCCGCGAGAAGGCCCATCAGAACCGCCCCGAAAAAGGAGAAGCATAGCGTTTGCGCTGTAATAATGACCAAATGTCCTTTGGGCGCGTACGGCAAGACCTGTTTCAGGATATGCTCGATCGCGGCGCCCCCCGCAAGAGCGGTGAGGTTCCCCAAAATGCCCCCGAAGATACAGATCAGCGTCGTCTCGATCCATATGATCCTGAATATATCAAAACGCGAAGCGCCGATCGCTTTCATGACGCCGATCTCGCTCGTACGTTCAAAGACCGACATGAGTATCGTATTAACGACGCCGATAACGGCGATGATGATCGCGATGAGCGCCACGGAATTTGTCATCGCCTTCGCCGAGGAGACAAGATTAAGGATCGTCCCTTTCACCTGGGCGAGGCTGATGATCTGTATCCCGGGTTCATTATACAAATCCTCCTCGAATTTTGAGAGCTGCCCCATATCTTTCAGTTTGATACCGATCCCCGTCAGCTTGCCGGGGACCTCGAATATCTTCTGAGCCGACACCAACGGCAGGAATATGATACCGTCATCCTGGGTGCCATTGCGCTGAAAGATACCGACAACGGTAAGGACCTCGTTCCTGCCCGGAATGAATATTTTATCCCCGACGGAACGCTGTTCATATTCAGCGACCTCGTATCCCATGACGGCTTCGCCGGCGTCACGACCGGAGAACCAGCCGCCTGCCTTGAACTTTGCCAATGGCTTTAAGGCCAGGTACGCGTTATCGACGCCCATATACAATGATATTCCGCCGCGGCCGGCCTCTTTGCCGGTGTCGTAGGCCGTCGCGACCAACTCCGGCGTTATCTTATCGACCCGCGGATCAGCGATGATCTTTTTATATACACTTTCGTCCATATACCGCAGCCCGCCACCACCCTGGAGCATCAGCGTCGCCGCCTCGTACGGGCAGCCTTTCGCCGTGACGAGTATTTGATATCCCATCTTGTCGATATCGTTATTGAGCGAACGCTGATATCCGGTATCAAACCCCCAGAGGCTTACCAGAACCGCGATGGCTATCCCAACGCCGCCGATCGTAAGCGCGGTACGGATTTTTTTGCGCGTTAAATTCTTCAGTGAAACCGAGAAGAGGTTCATCGGACCTCCACGCCTTTGCCGATTAATATTGTCTTCCCGTCCTTGATCGCGACCGTGCCGGCGACCGTGACATCGCGACCGGCCTTCTGGGGAATCGCGAACCCTGACGGTTCAAGATCAACATAAACGATGGCATCCCCTTCTTTAAAATTGAACCAGCACCCCGTCGGACACTCCTGCGCGATCGAGCCTTTCACCGTTACCGCTTTACCGGCATACTCCTTCGGATGCGCCAGTATATCCTTGAGCGCCGTCGCCGTACCCGCCGGTACGCGCTCCCCATACGTCACGGAACGACCGCACCCGGCCGCTGCCACCATGACCAGTACCGCCAGGAAACCGACCACATATTTTTTCGCCTTCATCGCGCACCTGCCTTCGTGTTCTCCGTCACCTTCTTAGCACTCAGAATAAACTCATCAAGCAGAATAAGATTCTTCTTGATCCCCCTGATCGTCGCTGTAAAATCACGGTGATTATTCATGGTAGGATCCTTGATAGCCGCTACCCGGCCGCTCGCACCTGAAGAATTCAAAAAATCAGCCAGCGAAAGCCCTATGAACTGCCCCGCAAACGAGCTCTCCCGGAATTTCGCTGCCTCAGGAGAAGCGATCTTCTGATAGTAGCAACCGATAATGGTGCCCGTCGGATCCGTCGCGAGAATGATCTGCAGCGTGCCGTACATGCCCTTCTGGTTGACCCCGTGCATATAGCCGATCACCTCTTTCCCCCGGAGAATACGGTAATACGAATAGGGCACGTCCAGGCTTTCATACAAGGGATCAAGCGTATCGCCCAACGTGCGCTCAACTTCTTCTTTGAGCCGCTGCCCGCCCCGTTCCTGCATCGTGATAAATTCAGTCCGGTATCCGGTCGACCGGGGAAAAAATTTTTTAATATCCCGGTCAGGGTCGTTCAGCGAACAGCCGATAGCAGCAAAGGAGATGCCGCCGGCAATATGCAGCGCCGCTCCGATAGCAAAGACCATGACGATCATCTTTCGCATTCTATTGTCCATAGTAATACAACTGCACCAACGCCCTGGTCTCCCTTTCCTCGTTATACCGGTGGATATCGTATTCGAGAACGGTACGGAGCGTGACTGCCTGATTTACTTTATACGCCATTCCGGCGCTTGTCGTAGAATCATCGGTTCGACCGCGGCCCACGTCATTAATGAACGATTGAAATTGCGTCTCGAATTCCCAATTCTGCGCTTGAGGCGGCGTATAGGCGACTTCGACAAGGTATCCCGCAACGTTGCGATGGTCGTTCTTTCCATAAGCCGTCTCTCCTTTCACCTTAAACGCATTCCACGTATATAGAACATCAAGGCCTATCCTTTTCTTAGATACCGCTTCCCGCGACACCAGATGATCCTTGGGGAATGTTGACATGCCCATCGTCTCCAGCACCCTGCCGACAAGAGCTGAAACGCCATACTGAAGATCGCCGCCCGCAGGCTTCCCGACACGTATGGTCGCCAGATAACTCCCATCGGTCCGGCGGATACTCATGCCTGACCCGGTTTGGAGCGCCACCCAATAGTCGCAGGCCGGCAATGCGCCCCGCAGACCGACTCCCCAATCCCTCGTGAGGCCTATATTTTCCATCGCGAGTGTCTGGAGGATCGTACTATGAACATCGACGACCTGCTCGAGCCCGAAAGCCGGCTCGAAATGGCCCGCCTTAATCTTAACCGCATCGCTGGATCGATATTCCGCCCAGGCGTTATGCACCTCCATGGACGAAGCGTCCGCGAACGCGCGAGAGGTATTGTAGGCGAAGCGCATCTGGAGATCGGTCGTCAGGTAATCGCCATACTCATTCGCCCATTTTCCGTAATGCTCAAAACCGGCCGAACTTGAGAGCATGTCGGTCCTGTCAACCCACCCATCCCTCTGCGAATATCCTCCGATAAGGTTTAGCTCCTTATAGAAAAGAGATTCATTCGCCATAACGGGAACGGCGCCGATGAATAAACTGAAAAATAGCACACTGGGAAGTATTTTGATCCTGCGAACCATTGTCTGTAGTATACTCCACAGCAGCGGAATATGTTACTTTTCAATATTCTCAGATTTTGACGCATCCATGATATGCGGAACACGTCTTGTAAAGACGGAATTTTTTATGTCTTTAACGGGAAGGACATAACTTTTAACTACGTTATTTTTTTATCACCATAAACGATGCGGTACTTCGCGCACTCTTATGCAAACCGTCATAGACCTGCCTGAGCGACCAGGTATAGACCTGGCCGTCATTAAAAGAGCTGGCACTGACGCCGGTCCGATATACATCAGGATCAACCTTTCGCTTAATGATCAGTGCCTTCTCGACCAGCCGGTATCCCTGGTAGAGCCTGAAGTCGTAATACTCTCTGTTGCCGCGGCGCCCCTCATGCGGGCTCCAGGTAAATTCAAGTTCTTTAACGTCGGTGATCACGACCTTTTCGGTCGTCGGCGCGATCAATCGCGGCACGGGCGTATAATCACCGCGCTCTTCGAAAGCATCGCCCTCGCCGGCAAACAGAGCGAATGGTAACCAGAACGCGAGCGCGAGTATCATACTTACCGCTATCGCCCTGTGCATACGTTTATCTTCCGCGTAACAGAACATAAAGAACCTCATTATTCCCCGCCATACTTGCGCTTCTCGGCGTCATACGCTTTCATGGCGAGGTCGAGTTCGGCGTAACCGGTCTCAACCTTCCTGGTGAGTTCTTTGAGCTCGCGCGAAAGCTCGCTTCTGCGCAATGCCCCCATTCCTCCCCGCGCCGAAGCTCGCGTCAACTCTCCGTTGATCGCCGATATTCTCTCCTCGGAAGCGGTTATCTCCTCTTCCAGCTTCTTGACGCCGCTCTCAAGGGGTTTGAGGACTTTTGAACGCGCCGCGATAAATTCAGCGCGGGCCTTACGCTCTTCTTTGCTGGTATGGCCCGTAACGGTCCTCTCGGGAGCGCTCGCGGGCGACAACTCCGTTGATGATCGCGCCGACCCGGCCGGCGCGGCTGATCGATCATGCGCGGGAGCGGGCGTATTACCACGCGGAGCCTGCTGCTGCGCAGCGTTCTTGTTCTCGACCCCCTCATCCCATCCGACGCTCTCAAGAAATTCCCGGTACGTCCCCGGGTAGAAGAAAGCACGGTCGTTCTTAAAGACAATGAGTTTTGTCGCCACCTCATGCAAAAAATGCTCGTCGTGCGCGACGACCAGCGCCGCGCCTTCGAAATCCCGCACGGCGTCCATCATCGCCTGGCAGGACTCGATATCAAGATGGTGGGTCGGTTCGTCCAGAAAAAGGATATTTGACGGCGCCACAAGCAGTTTACCCAAGAGAACGCGGCTGCGTTCCCCGCCGGAGAGGACCTTGATCCTCTTTTCGGCGTCATCACCGGAGAACATCATCGCGCCGCAGATCCCGCGCACCCGCGTCTTATCGATAAAAGCGACGCCCTGGGCTATCTCTTCTTCAACGGTAAGTTCGTCATTCAATCCCGCGGTATTCGCCTGCTCATAGTACGCCGGCAGAAGCGCCGGATGCGACTTCACCGAACCGCTGACGGGTTTGATACGTCCTGAGAGCAACTTCAACAGCGTCGTCTTTCCCTTACCATTCTTACCGACGATACAGATCTTATCGTCACGATTGACCGTAAAACTC
>JBAWYO010000050.1:0-10110 GCA_037143495.1 Candidatus Omnitrophota bacterium
TCCGCAATCAGGGCAACCACGGGGAACCATAACGCGATCGACCGCCAATCCGAGGCGGGCTTCGACGTCGTCGCTCGGCTCGGCGCACGAGCACAGCCGCCGCAAGAGCCGCTGATTGAGGATCGCCAGCAGGCCGCTCCGCAACACGTAAGGCTCGATGCCCATGTCCAGGAGCCGGGTGATGCCGCCGGCGGCATCATTGGTATGGATCGTGCTGAAGACCAGGTGACCCGTCAGACTCGACCGTATCGTGATCTCGGCGGTTTCGTAATCCCTGACTTCACCGACCATGAGAATATCCGGGTCATGGCGCAGGATCGAACGCAGGCCGGTAGCGAACGTGAGCCCTATCCTTGGCATGACCTGGATCTGCGTCACGTGGCTCATTTGGTATTCGATCGGGTCCTCGACCGTAATGATCTTGAGCTCTTTCTTGTTCAGCTGGTTAAGGCAGACATAGAGCGTCGTCGTTTTCCCGCTGCCGGTGGGCCCCGTCACAAAAACGATCCCGTGGGGCTTCTTAATAAGCATCTCCAGGATCGCGCGATGATCCTCCATCAGGCCGAGACTCTCCAGCGTATCAAGCATCTGGTTCGAGAGCACGCGTATATCTATCCCCTCGCCGTACGGCGTCGGCAGGATCGAAACCCTGAGATCAAGATCATGTTCCCCTACCCTTGCCTTGATCCTCCCGTCCTGGGGGAGGCGACGTTCGGCGATGTTAAGATTTGCCATAATCTTGATACGGGAAATGATCGCGGCCTGAAATTGTTTTATGGATGGCGGGATCGCGGCGCTGTGCAAAACACCGTCGATGCGATACCTGACGCTCAGCTCGTTCTCGTAGGGTTCAATATGTATATCGGTCGCGCGGTCCTGATACCCGCCAAGGATGATCTGATTTACGAACTTTATGATCGAGGCATCCTCGGCCATGCTCTCGATATCCTCGGAACCACGCACCTCGATCGCCGCGGCGGCCTCTTCCGTCGTCGTCCCCGAGTTCATCCGCTCGAGCGTCTCGGCGCCGATGCCGTAATATTTCCTGATCGCGTCGGCGATATCCTTAGTGCCGCAGAGTACGGGCTCTACCTCGCAGCTTAACAGGAGCCGTATATCATCGATCGTATGGATATCAAGCGGATTACAAACGCCGATCATCAGAGCTCCGCGTTCAAACCGTATCGGCATCATTTTATAATGCGAGGCGAATTTGGCGGGTACTTTCTCGACGACGGACTGGTCTATCTTGTGCTCCTTGATCTTGACATACTTGATGCCGAGCTGCTCCGAGAGCACCGGCATGAGGACCTCTTCATCGACCATCCCGAGCTTGACCAGGGTCACGCCCAGAAAATCGCCCGTCTTATCGTGTTCCTTGAGCGCGCGATCAAGCTCCGAGACTTTAAGATACCCGCGTTCTACCAGGATCTGGCCTAATAATATATTTTTACTTAACCCCATAGTCCCCTCTTTGTAAGTTGATTATATCATTATATAGATAATTGTCAACCCTTCGACATCACGTCTCAAACAGGGAAACGGAGAGGGCTTCATCACGGACCGATTCAAGGAGTATGCCGCATATGATCCGTTCGGCGCCCGGTGGATTGGTCAAAACATTTCGGAAGCAGGAGGACGGATGCTGACGCGCGCGCATCGATCGCTACGAGAAGTTTCGCGTGGAATGAAGGTCAGATTTTCTTGAAAATAATGGTCGCGTTATGTCCGCCGAAACCGAGAGCGTTCGACAGCGCGGTGCGTATACTTTTTTTGCGCGGCTCATTCGGCACATAATCGAGATCACAATCGGGGTCGGGATACTGATAGTTCATCGTGGGAGGGACAACACCTTCTTTGATCGCGAGGATCGATGCGATCGCCTCAATGCCGCCGGCGGCGCCGAGGAGATGGCCGGTCATCGATTTCGTCGAACTGACCATCAATTTGTAGGCATGCTCTTTAAAAACTTTTTTGATCGCCAGCGTCTCTATTTTGTCGTTCAATGAAGTCGATGTACCGTGAGCGTTAATATAATCGATCTCATCGGTATTAAGACCGGCGTCCGTGACAGCCTGACTCATGCAGCGCGCGCCGCCTTCGCCGCCCGGGCTGGGAGCGGTGATGTGATACGCGTCGCCGCTCATCCCGTAGCCGGCCATCTCACAATAGATGGGCGCGTTGCGCCGCTTGGCATGTTCATACTCTTCAAGCACCAGGATACCGGCCCCCTCCCCCATGACGAAACCATCACGCTCTTTATCAAAGGGACGACTGGCCCGCTCCGGCTCCGTATTTCTGCGCGAAAGAGCTTTGATCGAACAGAATCCCCCGAAACCCATCGGCGTAATGCAGCCGTCAGAGCCGCCGGCGACCATCACATCGGCCTCCCCGCGCTGAATGATCCTGAACGCATCACCAAGCGCGTGATTTGCCGAAGCGCAGGCCGTCGCGACACAGGAATTGGGCCCCCGGAATCCCAGAGCTATCGATACTTCGCCCGTTGCCATATTGACAATGAGCATAGGGATCAGGAACGGCGAGATCTTCGAGGGGCCCTTCTGGAGATAAATTGAATGTTGTTCTTCAAAGGTGTGGAGTCCGCCGATACCTGAGCCGATCAGTACCCCGCAACGGTCAGCATCGACTTTGGTCATATCGAGTCCGCTCTCCGCGAACGCCTCCTTTGAGGCTATCATCGCAAACTGGACGAACCGGTCCATATGCCTGACATCCTTCGAGGAGAAGTATTTCAGCGGATCGTACTCTTTGACCTCTGCGGCGATATGCGTAGTAAAGAGGGAAGGATCAAAGGCTGTGAGCCTGGCCGTCCCGCTCTTGCCACTCATCAACGCCGCCCAGAAATCTTTTTTCGTGTGACCGACAGGCGTTATAGCGCCAAGACCGGTGACGACCACCCTTTTTTTTGTGCACATAGTTATCGGAGCTACTTTGCGGTTTTTTCTTCGATGTATCTTACGGCATCTCCGACACTGACCATCTTCTCCGCGTCTTCATCGGGGATCTCAATGCCGAATTCCTCTTCGAGGGCCATGACGAGCTCAACCGTATCCAGTGAATCGGCGCCAAGATCATCGATAAATTTTGCCTGCTCGGTCACCTCTTCCTGCTTTACCCCTAATTGCTCAGCTATGATCGCTTTGATTCTATCTGCTTGTACCGCCATTGACCCAATCCTCCTTTTGCCGTCAGGCTCTGCCGGCGACCCATTCTCGCCGGAATAACCCTGGCATTTATACCGCTATTCCACCATCAACCTGGATCGTGCAGCCCGTGACATAATCAGACTCGCCGGATGCCAGGAAAAGCGCTGCGAAGGCCACATCCTTGATCTCACCGAATCTATTTAAAGGGATCCTTGACAACATGGCGTTCTTAGAATCCTCAGAGAGCTTTTCGGTCATCTCGGTCTTGATGAACCCGGGGGCTATCGCGTTGACCGTTACGTTCCGCGAGCCAAGCTCTTTAGCAATACTCTTCGTGAAGGCGATAAGCCCGCCTTTTGATGCGGCGTAATTCGCCTGACCTGCATTTCCGGCGATCCCGATGATCGAGGAAATATTCACGATCTTGCCGTACCGCTGTTTGATCATAACCCGCGAGACCGCTTTTGTGCAGAGGAACGCGCCTTTCAGGTTTACCGCGATCACCAGATCCCAGTCGGATTCGGTCATGCGCAACAAAAGGCCGTCTCTCGTGATCCCCGCATTGTTGACTAATATATCGATTTTCCCGAATTTGTCAACAATTTTTTTTACGAGCTCATCAACCTGCGCGGCATTGGTCACATCGCTCTTGACGCTCAGCACGTCAACGCCCAGTTTCCGGATACGCGCCTCGGTTTCCTGAAGAAGCGCCTCATTCACATCGCTGAGGACGATGTTCGCGCCTTCAGCGGCGAAGACCGACGCTATTCCTTCACCGATACCCCGCGCCGATCCTGTTATCAGCGCTACTTTTCCCGCTAGTCTTTTTTCCATGGCCGCCTTATATTGAGGAGATGAGCGACATCAGCTCTTCCTGATTATTGGAACACTGCAGGGCGGCCTCATAGGTGATCTCGCCCCGGCGATAGAGGTCCGCGAGGCTCTGGTTCATCGTATGCATGCCGTATTTCTTGCCCGTCTGGATCGTTGAATAGACCTGCGGAAGATCGTTCTCCCGTATCAGATTCCTGATCGAGCCAGTGACGTTCATGATCTCGGTCGCCAGGACCCTGCCCTTGTCATGCGCGCGCTTGATGAGCCGCTGCGAGAAGACGCCGATCAACACCATGGAGAGCTGGAGCCTGATCTGATTTTGCTGGTGCGGCGGAAAGATATCGACGATCCTGCTGATCGAATGGATCGCGTCAGTCGTATGCAGCGTCGTGAATATCAGATGGCCGGTCTCCGCCAGCGTCAACGCGATATGAATAGACTCCAGATCGCGCATCTCACCGATCAGGATGATGTTGGGATCCTGACGGAAGACGTGCCGCAACGCGTTCTTGAAAGAATGCGTATCCGGCCCTATCTCCCGCTGATCGATCGTACTCTTCTTATGTTTGTAGAGGTATTCGATCGGGTCTTCAACGGTAATGATCCGCGCCTGCCGCGTCGCGTTGATATATTCGAGCATCGCCGCGAGCGTTGTTGATTTTCCCGCGCCGACCGGCCCTGTTACCAGAAAGAGCCCGTTGGGACGATCGGCAAATTCCTTTGATATCTCGGGTATGCCGAGCTGCTCAACGGGAGGGATCTCAAAGGGTATCGCCCGCGAAACGAGACCGATCGCGCCGCGCTGCTGATAGATGTTGATCCTGAAACGGCTCAACCCCCGGATAGCGTACGAGAAATCGAGCTCTTTTTCGCTCTCGAAGATCTCGATCTGCTCTTTCGTCATGATGCTGTACACGAGCTCTTTTGCCGTTTCGGGCGTCAGCGTATCAAATACCGTCCGCTGAAGCTCGCCATCAACCCTGATGGTCGCCGGTATACCGACGCAAAAATGCAGATCGGATGCCTTCTTCTCGACCATGTGCTTCAGGATATCTTCCATGCTCGGCATAAGATAACCCTCGGTATGCTGCGTAAGGACTTCAATCAGCCAGAAACAGCGCCGTGCTTAGGACTTAGGTTTTCCCGTGTGCGTACCTGACCAGCTGGTACCGGTCGTAATGCTGTAGTCGAGCGAGATCGTCGCAAGGGTTTGACCGCCAGGATTCTTCGAGGATCTGGTGGCAACGATGCTGTATGAATTTCCGCCGACCGCATTAGAGACAGCGTAAGACCAGTATTGCCCGGCTGCTGTCGCCAAAGCATCGGTAGTCTTGATGTTGTCCAGTCCCAGCAAAGTAACATCGGTAGAATAAACGCCGGCGTCAAGCTTATAGGTCTCCTGGCCCGTCTTAAGAGCGGTCATCATACTTAACGCCTCAGCAGCCCGCGCCTTCTCAACATACCCTGTGTACTGCGGTATGGCGAGCGTCGCCAGAACACCGATGATGATCAATACAATCAATAACTCGATCAAGGTAAAGCCTTTTTTGTTGAGCGCCATCTCTTTCCCCTCCTTAGTTTTACTACGCCTATAAAATCAAAATTTTTCGATACTCAAGATCTAAGCCTTTTTAGCCTTTTGGTTTCCCCGTGTGACTGCCTGCCCATGTCGTGCCGGTCGTTATGCTATAAACCAGGTTTATAGTGGCAAGACTTTGACCACCGGGACTCTTGCTCGACCTGGTAGCAACGATGGTATAGGAATTCCCCGTGGTCGCGTTAGAGATGGCGTAAAACCAATGCTGGTTGGCGGCGGTTGCGGAACCGTCGGTGGTCGGTATATTGTTAAGTCCCAGCGCGGTCACATCAGTACCATAAAGACCGGTATCAAGCTTGTAGACTTCCTCGCTCGATTTGATCGCCATCATCATCCGTAATGCCTCAGCCGCTCTCGCCTTTTCGACATACCCGGTATACTGCGGTATTGCCAGCGTAGCTAAAATGCCGACGATCACTAACACGATCAGAAGCTCGATCAAGGTAAATCCCGCTTCGCCCTTTCGCATCTCCCTGCTCCTTTCATACCGCAAAAACTCCTCGCGGCGGTCAACTGCTGTGCTACAAACCGTCATCCTCTTGATGAACATATTACACAATTACGGGAAATTGTCAACCCTTTACTTCATGCCGCTCGTTGATGCGATCGAAAAAATAGGTAAATACATCGCGACGACCAGGATCCCGATCAGCCCGCCCATAACGACCAGCAGCAGCGGCTCAAAGAGCGAGACAAAACGCATGACCTTCGTAGAGATATCATCAGCGTAAAACTTAGATACCTCATCCAGCAGCTGGGCAAGCTTACCGGACTCCTCGCCGACCGCGATCATCTGGGTTACCATTGGCGGAAAGACCCCGGTTTCGATGAGCGGCACCGAGAGCGAGCGCCCCTGAATAACGCTCACCTTGACCCGTTCAAGAGCCTCTTCCAGGACAACATTATCCGTAGATTTTATCGCGATCTCAAGAGCGTGCACGATCGAAATACCGCCTTTGAGCATCATCCCCAGCGCGGTGGTAAAGCGTTCGATGGCTATGCTGAGCAGAAGGCTGCCGGCCACCGGGATCTTAAGTTTAAAGCCGTCAAACCACCGGCGCCCTCCTTCGGTCTTGATAAATCGTATGAACCCGACGCTCGAAACGGTCACGGTTATCACGATCAGGATTACGTTGCGCTGAAGAAAATCGCTGACCGTTATAACCCCTTCCGTCAGAGCCGGCAGTTTGCCGAAACCTTTATAGATACCGGCAAAAACGGGGATGACTTTATACATGAAGATCAGTACCGCGGCTACCGCGACGCAAAAGAGGACCATAGGGTATACCAGCGCAGAAACGATCTTCTTGCGCAGGGAAGCGATCTCTTCGAAATAATCGGAGAGCTTCTGGAGTACGGTCGAGAGCTGCCCGGTCGCCTCCCCCGTTTCTATAAGATCGACCCAGATCTGGGTAAAAACCGCAGGATGATGCGCGATGGCGTCCCTGAGAGAAATACCGGTCTTCAGATCTTCCTCGATCTTCCTGCATACATTAAGAAGCGTGAGACTGGTAGCCTGCTGCTTGACGACATTAATAGCTTTGAGGATCGATACGCCTGACTCCAGAAGTACCGAGATCTGCCGCGCAAAGATCACCAGGTCTTCTATTTTCGCCTTGCGGTGAAGCTTCTGTCGTTGCTTGACCGGCCCGGCCGCGACCTGCTGGCGCTCTTCAACCGAGACGACAATGAAACCTTTCACCTGGAGCGCGCGGACGAGCTCTTCCTTCGAGCGAACCTCGGAGGTCCCGCTTATCAGCTTACCCTTTTGATCTCGAATTGCGTAGGAGAATAGTGGCATTTAATCGGAAAAAACGATACTCAGTACCTCTTCGAGGCTCGTAAGCCCCAGCCGCACCTTTTCGAGACCACTCTCGAGAAGTGTTTGCATACCCTGCCGGACAGCCGCATTCTTGATCTCGTCTGCGGATCCTCTCTTCAGGATGAGTTCTCTGATCTCTTCGGTCACTATCAGGACCTCGTAAATACCCGCGCGACCGGCGTACCCGATATTCCGGCATTTATCGCATCCGACAGCTTTATAGAGCGTAACGCCTGACAGGCCATACTTTTTCGCGATATCACCCTCCGGCTGATAGGGTACTTTACAGGCCGGGCAAAGCTTGCGCACCAGCCGCTGCGCCTCGACCATCAGCAGCGATGACGTGATCAGGAACGGTTCTATGCCGAATTCTATCAGGCGGGTCGGCGCTATGGCAGCACTGTTGGTGTGTAGCGTTGAGAGCACGAGACGGCCGACGAGAGCCGCCCGAACGCACATCTCGGCGGTCTCCAGGTCGCGAACTTCACCGACCATGATAATATCGGGGTCCTGCCGTAAAAAAGTTCTCAAGCCGCTGGCGAAAGTAAGCCCGATCTGTGACTTGACCTGGACCTGATTGACCCCCTCAAGCTTATATTCGACCGGATCTTCGATCGTGACGATATTTTTCTGGGGGGTGCGAAGCTCATTAAGAACGCCGTAGAGGGTTGTCGACTTCCCGGAACCGGTCGGCCCGGTGATCAGGATCATCCCGTACGGTTTCTTGATCGCCCGCCTGACTTTTTCAAGCGCCGCCGCCTCAAACCCGAGCTTATCAAGCCCTACGCTCATCTGCGAAGTATCGAGAACGCGGATGACGACCTTCTCACCGTAGATCGTCGGCATCGTCGAGATCCTGAGATCGACATTCTTATCTTTGGTCCTGATGACGATAGCGCCGTCCTGCGGTAGCCGCTTTTCCGCTATATCCAAGTTCGCGAGGATCTTAATGCGCGACACCAGCGCGAGATAGAACTGCTTTGCCGGTGGCGGTATTTCGTAGAGCACCCCGTCGATCCGGTACCTGATGCAAACTTTTTTCTCAAAGATCTCTATGTGGATATCGCTCGCTTTATTGTTGATAGCCTCCATGATAATGAGGTCGACCAACTTGACGAGCGGCGCCTCTTCGGCGGTTTTACGCAACGTGTTCGGATCGAGGTCTTCCATCGCTCCGGCGTCTGCGGAACCGTTACCGGCGCTCTCGGATCCGCCGCCGGAGACCCCTTCCATCGCGCTCTTGACCGCGCTCCCTTTACCATAAAGCTCGTCGATACCTTTTTTGATATCACCGAGCGGCGCCAGCGCTGCCGCAACATCAAGCCGCGTCATCATCCGTATATTATCGATAACAACGATATTGAGCGGATCACTGAAAGCGACATGGATCACCGTCGAGGTCTTGGCGTACGGCAGCAGCGTGCTTTCACGGGCCAACGCTTCAGGGATCATCTGCTGAAGGCCGACATTCTTCTCTATTTTGAGCGTGTTGTTCCGCTCTGAAAGGTACGGAAGGTTCAGCTTCTTCGAGAGTGCGAGCGCGAGATTTTCATCGGAAATAAAACCCAGCGAAACCAGGATCTCGCCAAGCGGCCGCTTCAGCGCTTCCTTGCGTTGCGCGGCTAACGCCTGTTCAAGCTGGACCTCGCTGATGAGGCCTTCCCTGACAAGGATCTCTCCTAACCGTAATTGTACCTGCGCCATGTTATTTCTTTTCCAGTTCCTTCACCGCGGAATCGATCGCCTCAGTACGCTCATCGACGGGTTTTACCGGTTCGGGAGCGGCCTCTCCAGCGATCAGAGCGCCGACCGCGGCCGCGGGTACCGCTGCTGCCGGAGCCAGCGGCGTAACGTCAGCGACGGAAGCGGTGGCTGTTTTAACGATATGCGGCGTTATAAAGATCAGTATCTCGGTCTGCCGGTCCTCTTTCGCGTCGCTCTTAAAAAGCGCGCCGGCGATCGGCAGGTCGCCCAGGAACGGTATTTTCCTGCGCGAATTCGTTTTTTGACTATCGAGAAGTCCGCCGATAAATATCGTCTCGCCGTCCTTTACCATCACTTTAGCCTTCGCGCTTCTCTTAATGGGATTGAGGAATTCGGGGTTGCTGGCGATCTCCGTGCGCGAAACCGACGGCTCAAGGAACATCGTCACGAACGACGACGCGTTCACCTGGGGCGTAACCCGCAGGGAGACACCGGTCGGCATCCTCTCCGCCGAAACTGAACTCTGCTGTGTCGTTGGCGTACTCGTCGTCACTGAACCGACGTAGGTATCGGAGGTGATCTCGATCGTCGCCACCTCATTATTAAGGGTAAGCAGGCGCGGTCGCGCAAGGTATTTGGTGTTACTATCCTGTACAAGCGCCTTAATAACGACCGAGAGATCGCTGATCGACAACGTTCCGAATTTGTATCCGGGTGTCTGGCCGTGCCCCTTGAACGTATCGGTGCTGAACGGAAAACTGAAATCTTTTTTAGCGCCGGCGTAGATGGCTGAAAAATTATCATTTGAATCGCCGACCTCCATCCCGAGGCGGTTAACGACATCCACGGTTGTCTCGATGATCTCAGCCTCGATAAAAATCTCGGGGGTCGGCGTGTCAAGCTTTCGCAGCATATCTTCAAGGACCTCGAAACGTTCCGGTATCTCGGTGATGACCAGGCTGTTCGTCCGCTGGTCGACAACGATA
>JBAWYO010000051.1:0-10010 GCA_037143495.1 Candidatus Omnitrophota bacterium
ATTTTTATGTGCTATATACGAAACATATGTTTATGAAAAAAAGAACTATGATTCCTGGGGCGCTTATTATTGGCTTGCTCTGCAATATTATTTTTCCTGCGAGCGGCAGCTGCGCGGCTCTTTTGCGTCCGCAATCGGCACTTGAGCGAAAGAGCGTGAAGGCCCCGCGACAGATAGGTTCGACTCCTCAGACAAATAAATTTATCCCCGGTGTCGCTGAACATATAGATCCGGCTACCGGAATACCCGACAGCGCTATGTGGGGCAATCCGCGGGAGAGCGAGGAGGCGGCGGAGGTTACTGACGACGTAGGTCTTGCTGTCCAATCAATATTGAACATTTCCCGTCCTGCGGTGATCAGGATCAATAACATCGCGGTCTGGCAGAGACTTTTAACTACCATAGGAAAAAACGAAAATACGTGTGGTCTTGGTTTAACGCTTGATATGGAGCTGGTGGCGACGCATACGTATGCGCATCAGGGGCATAGCAGGGTTTCCGCCCGCGAAATACAAGCGGCCTATGAAGCGCATCACATGATACCGAATGATCTCAGGTTTAAGATCGTTTTACTCGGAACGTATGATGCGGTTGAATTTCACGAAAAGCTACATGTGGCTATGGACTTTCGGGCGCTTCTTGAAGAAAGATATTATTTTAACGCCGCGGAGAACCTGAATGTGACGGAAGGCAGGGTCACGACTAAGCCGTTCTATGGCGGTACAGAAGAAGAACTCGCCGGCAGATTACGTTTCCTGGCTTTTAAGCATCCGGATACCAGCTCAGCTTTGGACGCCGTCTTTGCTGTTTTAAGAACCTACCCGACGGCAGATTATATGCAGGAGTTATTTGCCTGGATATTAACTGTCGATCGCTTCCCTGATTTTGTCACCGTTGATCCCGCCTCAACAGGAGTGGAAATAGCAAGCTATGTGAGCAGGTATTTAGACCCGCAAAATCCCAAATCCGTAGCGCGGATGTTACAACCTGTTCGGGCATTCATCGCGGCCGCCCGGAAACGTCCCGAAATTATTAATTTTTTAAATCAATACTATGCGGATCTTGCGGGCTTTGCTGATGTTCACGTTTCTCCTTTAGGGCTGCCGCATACCGCAACACCCATGACCGGTCACACACAGGCGTTGGTATCGGCCGGCGCGCGCCGCTGCACTGAATCGAGCGTTCTTCGTGCTCTCTCATATCTCGACCGCGATGAAGAGCGCGCTCGAAATCTTTGTAAGCGGGCACAGAGCGCAAAAGCGCAGTGGGCAAAAAGCGGCAGCGGGGCTGATTATAATCGAACAGCAACGCTCTACCGCGAGGCTCTGAACGCTTCGCATGGAAATACGTATATTCTCTGTGACCTTGCCGGTTTTTATCTGCAGGCCGGGAAGAGAACGGGGAAAAATAAGTATTTGCAGCGCGCGATCATAACCGCGCGACAGGCGGTCGACCTTGAGGGTGAACACCTCGATTGGGCGCTTACTGTTCTTGCGGAGGCTCATCTCTTGATTCAACCGCATACCCAAGAGAATTTGATCGCAGCAGCCACTGCTTGTGCTCGCAGCTTATTGCTTAACCCATCACGACGCTGGCTGGTACGTCTTCGCCCTCAGATAGCTCGTCAACTTCAGGGCCTCGCCGAAACTCTTGAACAAAAACGCGAAGATCGCTCGCTCTCCGAAACATTGTACTGGTTAATGCAGGTGGTCCCTGAAGGGGAGCGTGAGGAGGTGCGATTTTGGAGAAGAGCGGTTAATGGCAGGTTGGCGCGTGCCGCTGAAGCAGCTGCGCGCGCAATGAACACCGGTGTCCTGCGGCCGTTGGCCATTCAGGAGACGGTAACCGTCAGTTTTCAAGGCAGCGATGCTGGATCAGATCTATCAGCGATTATTTCGCGGGTAAAAAAAGCCGTCCTGGATGGCAGATGCGCTGATGCATTGAGGCTGTGTGATGGACTTACACGTCATCGCCTGACGCCGGATCAACGCTGGGACCTTAGCCGCGCGCTTGTAGATCTGCGAGCGAAGGCTGGCAGGTCACCGGAATATGGCTTGTCAATCGAAGACACATTTGACCGTCTTCACCGGGTAGATCCTATCATCGTCGGCGCGAGATCTGATTTTTTACTTGAACAATATATCTGTCCGCAGCTGCTCCTTGCAAAAAACGATCTGAATATCACCGAGGCTGAATATTGGACCGAGGTCTTCTATTGTATCCACGCGACTGATTCGAGCCTTGATAAACGACCTGAACCGGGTATTTTGATGGATACCATACTGACGGTAACGAGGGAGGTCTATGCCTCCCGAAAAGATTTTAATCCGGCGATTTTGAGTTTTGGTCTTGAACCGGACATGATCCCCGTCGCGCACACGGAATCACTGCGGGAGATTTCCGATGTTTCAGGAGAAAGTGAAGTGGCCCTGGAAATTATGCCGACCGGTTATCATACCGCTCTCTATGATCTCACGATAAACAGGTTGGTGGAGCTTGCGTATATTTCGCGATATGGGGGAATAGTGCCCCGCATCGCTACCGGGGTTGATCCTGACCGTTTAAGAAAGGGCGGGAGCGTCGTTCATTTTACTAATATTCATCAGGACGCGTTGGTTGAATTGCGTCAGTCGCAATATCTGCCAGAGGTTAATTTTATTGTGGGGAACAGATGGACGAGGAATATAGTTGTCGGCACGCTTGGCACGGTGCCGGTGGTGAGCGTGAAGTCCGGATATCTCTACCTCGATGGCGCTTTAACGCTGGCACGTTTTACCAAACCCGAGACGGTTGATTATGTCCATGGAGAGGTCAATAACTCATTAGCGCGGCTGATTCATCGCTATCGGATACCGGGGACGTATCCGGTCCATGTACTCGACGTCATGAACAGTAAGGTCAACACCCATCGCGCGCTCGAAGGTACGCATCTGCGGATGCCGGCATATTGGGGGGTCGATCCTTATAGCTATAGCGGGCAGGCAAGCGCTCTTGCTTTTCAGCAGGATGATTCGATCGTTAAATTCATGCAACGCTATGGTCAAATTGTGGTGAAGCCCTCGGAAGGATCCGGCGGAAGCGGGATCGAGGTATTTAATGCCGGCGAACATGAACGTGCGCTCAAGCACCTTCAGCGCATCGCCGATAGTGCTTTCGCCCTGGTCGAAGAATTTATTGAGACCCCTCGACTCGCGGTCGCTGCGTCTCCACGCGCCTGGAATGCCCGTATATTCATGGTGCGCGCGGGCGATAGGGGATTCCGGATGGTCGACGCGATTGTCAGGGCGGGAGATGAAATAACAAATATATCCCGGGGAGCAAAGCCCTATGATCTGACTGCTGCACTTGGGCAGCTTGAGGGTGATGCACGGTTTTCAGCAAGCGAGATCCGGCAGGTTACAGGAGATCTCGCTGTGCTCTCAGGCGAAGTAATAGCCGCGTGTGCTCATTATGCGAAATATCTGTGTGAAAAATTTTACCAGAGCAATCCTGATGCATGGCTTCGAGCGTTTGGCGAGGATGATCCTTTTACACCGGACTCTATCGCGGTTGATTTTTACGGGTTCGGACGCGGCGCGCCCGGGATTATTCTTAACGAGGTCCAAGCTGGCTATGCAATGCAATGGGAAGCGGATCGGATGGGGAAAGATATCGTTACGCCAGACTTAATGGTAGCGGCGGAGAAAGCGGTCCGGCATCGGAACGTACTGAGGGAGACCGCAGCGTTTTTCTCTGATACGGCGAAACACGATATCGCCGCGCAGGAAAGTGCGCTCTCCGTTTTGCGGCCGTTGGCGCAGGCAGAGGATAAAAATAGATGCATCAACCCGGCGGCGCCTGAAGCGAAAGGGAGCGATACGCGCTTGTACATTGATCAGGCGTGCCCGGATAGCGTCACTTGATGGATCAGGAGGTGTATTGGACCTTGGGGTGTGAGTACGCTTTGATAGAGCTCGAGAGAAGATACCCGTTGGTGCGTAACCGACTGATCGAGTCCGGAAAATTCAACGTTATCGTTGAGTGCATGTATCTTTTTTATCAGTTCCCGCTGATGTCCGTCTGATCTAATACGACCGATCGTACTATGAGGCGAAAATGTGCGCGCTTTGGCGGCGAAGCCTCGATTCTGCAATTCCGCGTCAAGTTTTTCCGCAATTCTTATAACCTCACGCTTCCCGTCTTCAATGCCGATCCATACGACTTTCGGGTGCTCGAGCGACGGAAATGCGCCGAGCTTCGCTAATGAAAGCTCAAAAGAGGGAAATCCTGAAGCTATCGCAGTAAGTAACTGTTCGACTATATGTGCCTGGTCTTCAGTTATCTCTCCGAGAAATTTGAGGGTAAGGTGAATAGCGGAGGGGTCGACCCATTTTACGTCGGCGTCAAATCTGGCAAGCTCAGACTGGATGGCGATTATCTTTTGCTTGAGATCATCAGAAAGTCTAAGAGCGATAAATGCGCGCATAGTATCGGTGAAGGTGCGGCTATCTTTTTTGTTTCGCTAAAAACTGCAGGCGTACCATGTTGAGCGCCGCTTGTGATGCCTGATGCTTGATCTCGGTCCGCGATCCGGCAAAACGAAATTCCTTGCAGATGACCATCACATCGGTGGAAAGCGCGATATAGACAAGACCGACAGGTTTATTTTTTGTCGCTCCGGTAGGTCCCGCGATGCCGGTAATGCCGACGCCGATGTCTGAATTTGCTGCCGCGCGAATGCCGAGGGCCATCTGCCGGGCGACCTCATCGCTGACGGCGCCGCATTTTTTTATCAGCGGAGCCGAAACTCCGAGGTACCTGACTTTAGACTCATTGCTGTAGGTTATGACGCCTTCATGAAAGTATCCGGATGAGCCGGAGACATTGGTTAAGACGTTCGCCAAAAGGCCGCCAGTGCAACTTTCAGCGACCGCGATCGACTTTTTTCGGGCGTTGAGCAGGCTTCCGACGATCCCCGCGAGCGTTTCGCTATCCGCGCCGTAGAGATGCCCTCCGAAACGTTGGCGGATTATCTTCTCGAGACGCATAATTTCAGCGGAAGCTTTCTCATCGTTGGGGGCTTTGGCCATGATCTTAAGCTCTACTTCGCCTTGTTTGGCATATATTCCGAGCCGCACCGGACCGCTTAAGGAGAGAAAATCCTTTACCCGCTCGTTTACATAGGGCTCACCCATGCCGATAATGCGAAGTGAGCGTGTCTTGAGTATCTGTGCCTCACGGTGCAGCGATCGTACATACGGCAAGACGAGGTCGGTCATCATCGGCTGCATCTCCCGCGGCGGACCCGGCAATGCGATAACGATATGACCACCTTCCTTAAGAACAATGCCAGGGGCCGTGCCGAACCTGTTTTTGAGGGTAGTCGCTCCCTCGGGAATGAGCGCTTGACGAAGGCTTATCTTCGGCACGTCGCGGCGCAGGCGCTTAAAGAACTCTTTTATATCCTTGAGCGCTGCCGCATCGAGGACGAGGCGACGCTTAAAAGCGTCAGCGATTGTCTGAGTGGTTACATCATCGATCGTCGGGCCGAGGCCGCCGGTCAGGATCACGACATCTGAGCGTTCCAGCGCGTTGAGGAGCGTATCCGCCAACCTGCGCGGATTATCCCCGACCGTCGTTTGATAATAGTGGTCGACACCGATAGACGCGAGACCTTCGGCGATATACGCGGCGTTAGTATTGACGATATGACCCAGGAGCAGTTCAGTACCAATACTTATTATTTCGGCGTTCATGTAGTTCCTCCAAGGCCATTATAATGCAGACGCGATATTTTTAAAACAAAAATTCAGGAATAATCGTCTATAGAGGGTAGCGAGAGGGTCTAAGTAAGGGCGGCTAGATAGCTAACTGTTAGCATATTCCTTGGAGGAAACGCTGGTAATTTTTACGGGTGGCGCGGCAATCCCGGTGAGCGGGACGTGAAAACCCGTGAGCGGGCATGGATCCCGAGGACCGCCGTAAGGCGGGACGAGGGAGAGCGAGCGGGTTTTCCCGAACGCAGCCCGGCCTCGCAGGGGACGGGCAAGTGGTCCTGCGAGCCGGTTGCCGCGACAGGACCCGTAAAAATCATGCGTAAAAGGAGGTGCTCATGATGACTTAAAACACTTTACTTTATAGAGTGCTTTTTATATAATAACATTCTAAATTGTATACAGACAACGACCCGTTTACGGGCAAGGAGGATTACATGGTTAAGGTTAAAGAGAAGGATCCGGCAGAACCGACCGCGCAGGAAACTGCCGATAAGCTGGAGAAGATCCACAAGGAAAAAGATAAGGCGCTCGATCTCGCGCTGAGCACGATCGAAAAACAGTTCGGGAAGGGGTCGATCATGCGTCTGGGGCAGGATTTTAAGGTCGACGTTCCCTCTATTTCTACCGGCGCGCTCTCGATAGACCTCGCGCTTGGTGTTGGCGGAGTACCGCGCGGCAGGGTCATTGAAATATTCGGGCCTGAGGCAAGCGGTAAAACAACGTTGACGCTCAGCATCATCGCCCAGGCACAGAAGGCCGGCGGCAATGCCGCTTTCATCGACGCTGAGCACGCCTTTGATTCAATTTACGCGAAGAAGATCGGCGTTAACCTCGATGAGCTGTTGATGTCGCAGCCAGATACGGGCGAGCAGGCGCTTGAGATCACCGAAACGCTGGTGCGTTCAGGCGCGCTTGATATTGTCGTGGTTGATTCAGTCGCGGCCCTGACACCGAAGGCGGAAATTGAAGGTGAGATGGGCGCTTCGCACGTCGGCCTCCAGGCGCGGCTGATGAGCCAGGCGCTGCGCAAACTCACCGGGTCTATCAGCAAATCGAAGACCTGCGTTATCTTTATCAACCAGAACCGTGAAAAAATAGGTATTATGTTCGGCAACCCCGAGACGACGCCGGTAGGACGCGCGCTTAAATTCTACTCCTCGGTACGCCTTGACCTGCGTCGGGTTAACGCGATAAAAAAGGGCGAAGAGGTCGTTGGCAGCCACGTCAGGTGCAGCGTCGTCAAAAATAAGGTCGCGCCGCCGTTCAAGAAGGCGGAGTTCGATATTATGTATGACGAGGGGATCTCGTATGCGGGCAGCGTACTTGACGCCGCCGAACAGCAGGGCGTCATTACCAAATCGGGGGCATGGGTTATTTACGGCGAAGAGAAACTCGGCCAGGGCGTCGATAACGCCCGCCAGTTTCTGAAAGAGAATCCGAAGATCCTCGCGAAGATCGAAAAAGAAACGCGCGCCAAGGCGCAGGAAAAATCAGTCTAGCACCATGGATGAGAATGAGGTAAAAAAAGCCCGTTTTTACGCTTTAAAGGTTATGAATTTCAGGCCAAGGTCGGTCCTGGAGTTGCGGGATAAGCTGGCGGATAAAGGGTTTTCACCCGCAACGATCGAAGCCGTTACTACTGAGTTCGGCAAAAAAGGGCTGCTTGATGATACTAAATTCGCGCGTGTCTGGATCGATAGCCGGATGGCCTCCAATCCTAAAGGTGAGAGCGTTCTACGCCGGGAACTTAAGCGTAAAGGCGTCGCCGAAGGCGTAACCGAACGCATTCTCGCGGATGTCAATAAAGAGACGAGTGAATATGATACCGTCAAACGACTCGCGCATGAACGGATGAACGTCCTCCGCAAGGTCGATGCTGACACGGGCAAACGCCGGCTCTTTAGTTATCTTAAACGCAGGGGATTCGGCAGCGACACCATTATGCGGGTGATGCACGAAGAATTCAGGGGAATAGATAATGAAAGCTGATGAAATAAGGTCTAAATATCTCGCTTTTTTTGAATCAAAAGGTCACCGGATCGTTCCGAGCGATTCTCTCGTCCCGGTCAAGGACCCGTCATTGCTCTTTACCGGGGCAGGGATGAACCAGTTCAAAGAGCAGTTCATGGGCATCAATGTCACGTTCAAACGCGCGACAACATCGCAGAAGTGCATGCGGACGGGCGATCTTGATAACGTCGGCAGGACCTCCTCCCATCACACCTTCTTCGAGATGCTCGGTAATTTTTCATTCGGTGATTATTTCAAGCGTGAGGCGATCTCCTGGGCGTGGGAGTTCCTGACGAAACACCTGATGCTCAGCGAAAAAGATCTGCAGGTCTCCGTCTATTACGATGATCAGGAGGCGTGCGATATCTGGCTCAACGAAATTCATCTCCCGCCGGAGAAGATCATCAGGATGGGGGACAAGGATAATTTCTGGCCTTCCGAGGCGAAAACGAACGGCCCCAACGGTCCCTGCGGGCCCTGTTCCGAGATTTATTTTATTCCCAAAAGCGGGGAGCCGGTCGAAATCTGGAACCTTGTCTTCACGCAGTATAACCGCAAGGACGGCGGTCTGCTTGAGGACCTGCCTCACCGCAATATCGATACCGGGATGGGGCTGGAACGCCTCTGCGCCGTGATGCAGGGGGTGCGGACCAATTTTGAGATCGATACCTTTGTGCCGCTGGTATCGGCGATCGGCAGGATCCTCGGTTGTGCGAAAGGGGCAGATCCGGTCAAGGACGCGCACCTCAACGCGATCGCCGACCACATCAGGGCCGTAACCTTCGCGATCGCCGATGGAGTTTATCCGTCAAACGAGGAGCGCGGGTTCGTGATCCGTAAGCTCATACGCCGTTCGCTGCAACGGGCATCGCAGATAACACAGCTTCGCGAGCCTTTCCTTTTTACGCTCGTGCCGGTCGTTGCGGCGGTTATGAAGGTTCCTTACCCTGAGATCGAACGCGAACGTGAAACGATCAGCCAGATAATCGTCAAAGAAGAGGAACGTTTTTTGAATATTCTTTCGAATGTCCTGCCGCCGATGAAAGAAGAATTCCTGGCGATCAGGAATTCAGGCGCGCGCGAGATCAGCGGCCAGGTCATATTTAAATACTCCGATGAACGCGGGGTACCGGTTGATTTTCAGAAAGAGGTCGCTGACGAACTGGGTGTCGCGCTCAATGTCGAAGGGTTTAATGCGTACCTTGCCGGACAGAAGGAGCGTTCGCGCCAGAAGAGCAAGATGTCAAAGGAGATCTTTGGGCACCATCATCCCGGGGCGGGAGCGGCGCCCTCAGGTCTGCTGCAGCGGGAAGAAGCGTGGGATGACGCTGCACAGGAACGCATCCGGGCAAACCATACCGCGACTCATCTGTTGCACGCGGCGCTCAGAAGAGTTCTTGGTGAACATGCCCGCCAGGCGGGATCGCTGGTGACCCCCGACCGGTTGCGGTTTGATTTTACGCACCCGAAGAAGGTTGAGAGTGCGGAGGTCGAGAAGGTTGAAGCGCTGATCAACGAGCATATAGCGGCTGGACATGCGGTAGAGCGTAGCGAGATGCCTATCGACGAGGCCCGGCGCGCGGGAGCCACCGCGCTCTTCGGCGAAAAGTATACTGAAACGGTCGTCGTCAGGACGATCGGCGATTTTTCAAAAGAGCTTTGCAGCGGCGATCACATAGACAACACCCGGAAGATCGGGGTCTTGAAGGTTATTACGGAGGCATCGGTCGCTGCCGGGACGCGCAGGATCGAGGCGGTTACCGGGAGCGTAGCGTATGACTGGCTGATCGCGCGTGCCGACGAGGAGCTGGCAAGGGTCCGTTCCCTCGGCGCTTCACTGGATCGCACGCAGGAAGCCGAACAGCTCATGGCGGACATACATGAACAGGCAACGACGATCGGGTCGTGGCTGAATCGTCTTGATCGCACGGCGTTGACGTACGCGGATCTACGGCGATGGCAGGATCTTGAAAAAACACTGCTGAGCATTACGGAACGTATCGGAAACCAGAAGAAAGAACAGGAGAAAGTATCAGCGAAGAACGAGCGCGCCCAGCTTGATGAGATCGCCGTTGAGAGCGTTGCCGGGATACGGGATATCGGTTCCGTCAAGGTGCTCGCGCGGGCGTTGGCGCATAAGGATCCTCAGCAACTCCGCTTGATCATGGATGCGATACGTTCCCGTGTACCCTCGGCGGTCGTGCTGCTGATCAGTGATCTTCACGGTAAAGTTAATCTCGTGCT
>JBAWYO010000052.1:0-10003 GCA_037143495.1 Candidatus Omnitrophota bacterium
GTTGCCGATTGTGTTCTACATGGCTGTTTCGGTTACAAAACAGATAGCGGCTGAGTTGAAGGCAGCGGGAGTTTCGGGAGCACCTGCTGTGACAGGACCTGTTGCGCCGGTCCTGACCGAAGCCGACAGAAAACGGATACAGAAACAGATAGCGGATGAGATGCAGGCATCGCGAGCCGCGACAGAAGCGCCAGCCGCTGTAACGGCCCCCGCTCCTACCGCTACGGCAGCAATTTCTGAGCAGGCCCTGGAAGCGTTACCTGTTGTTATGACGAAGGACGGCGCGTTCGCGCTTGGTAAGTTCGGTATGCCGGCCGTCGAGTTTATGAAAGTGGAAAGTATAACCAGGAATTTAACAGGTGGAGCTGAAACTTTCACCGTCGTAGTTGATACGGGTCTTAACAAACGTACGTTCCGGCTGACCGCGGCCCAGATGGCGGGGGCGCTTGAGTCTCAGGCGAAGCGTTCAGAGGAAGCGGCAATAGCGGCTAAGCTTGAAGAGGCCACGAATAATTATAAGAGCGCAGAAGCGATGGAAAGCACGCTGGGAAACATTACGGATAAATTAGATAATCCTTCTTTGTCGTTTGGAGCTAGAGTCACCATATTGAAGCAGGCGCAAGCTGCTATGGCCCAGGCAAATGCCCTTATGCAGAAGGTAGCGGCCGAGGAAACGATCTCTCTGCTAAGAGAGCAGGATCTTCTGCATCGCCAGAATGGTTATTTCATGATGGCTGAAAATGCAGAAAAAGGCGCGTGGGATCGGCTTATGGAATCGCATGTCGGCAGGATCGTCCATCGGGCGAAAACTCGCGATGCTGCCATAGGCGAAGATGTTACGACGCTGGAAGCCCTCATAACGCATTACAGCGCGTTGGCAGTAAATGAGGCGCCAACAGCTGTTGCGCCTGTCACTGCCTCAGCACCTGCGGGCGTACGTGTCGCGGTTGCGCGTCAGGCGAAACCGGTGAAGATCGCAACCGACGAACAAAAACTCATCGCCCATCAGGCGCGTGAGCAGGCCCAGAGGAAGTTCGCAGCAGGGCGCGAAGACCAGGATATGGTAACGATAGGCGCCCGGCAGGCGATGAAAGCTGGCAACAGCAAGACCTGGGAGAGCCGGGCGAGGCTCTATGAGCTCATCGCTCAACATGCCGACGCGGCGGTCAGGAATTTCCAGGAAGTCCAGCAGGCGTATAGCGCCCTGGGCGCGAGCGGCAAAAAGAACGTCGAAGCATGTCAGGCCCGCATAAACGATATCAGGAAGCAGCAGCAGGCGGTTGTCGATAGCCTCAAATATGATGGTGTTGATACTTTCGCGGCGCTTATCGGCCACGCCCGTCAACGGGCAGTCACTGAGTCGGTTGGCAAAAAAATGAAGGCGCCGCGGGCGGCCCCGCCGGTTGCCGCCGCGAAACCGGTTAACGTTGCGCCTGCCGCGGCTACCCAGGGTACCGTTGCGTCGGCCGACATGGCCGCTGCGCAAGCGCTTGCCGTGAAGTGGGGCGTGACAGCTTCAGCAGGCTATGCGGAAGCTGTTCAACAAGGCGATCTTAAAATAATAAGCACCTTGATTGAGGAACGCGCCGCATGGCGCGCTCAGGTTGAGATGGAGACGACCGCGCAATATTTAGGTTATGCGCAGGAAGCTGCTCAAGCCGGCAATGTTCAGGAAGCTCAAAAAGAAGCCAAAGCCGCGGTGCTGGCGCTGGATCACATCAGGACAGCCCTCAGCGCCGTCAATCATTGCGAACCTCTCACGGCGGGTGCCAACAAAGTCCTCGAAGATCAAGTGAAAAACTCTTTCAATCAGGCGAGTAATAACGTTGACTTAGCCAAGGCAGCTGTGCGGCAAGCTGAAGAGAAAGCGCTCGCGAATGCGTCGCGGTCCGCCGCAGCCAGCTTGTCGGTCGCGCCCGTTCAGTCGCAACCTGCCAGCGCGACGCCAACCGCCGTTACCCCGCACATGAGCGCGCCGACTGCCTCATTGCGTTTCGACGAACCTGACTTTGTAGCCCAGGTAAGAAGCGTGATGGTAGAGCCTTTGACCACAGGACGAAAGGGACTCGAGACACTTAAGGAAGCATGCGTCGCGGAGATCATGGATATAAATAAAAAGTTGAAGCCGGGAATTGTGGGCAGGCTCTTTGTCAAGGTGGATGTTGATTCTCTGGAGAAACGAAAAAAGCAGCTTATGAGCGTCAAGTGGAGCATAGAAGCGCGGATCAAGGAGATTGATTCGATTTTAGATCCCTCTGCGTCTAATCTCACGCAAGAGAGCGTTCTTGATTATACCAATAGAATAGATCGGGCAAGCGAAAACCTGTCATGGTCCGGAGGTAATGAGATCGCTGATGCCTGGCCCGATCGAGCGCAGGAGATCAATGATCTCGGGGTAGAGTTACACAACGCGGCATACCGCGCCTCCGAACAGATCGGGAAGAAGCGCGAGGCGATCACCGATCAGGTTGTTTATGACCTCTTACATAATTCCCAGAAGCGGTTTACGCTGGACCAAATACGACAGGTCTGCGACGCTGAGCTCTGGGACTCTTTCCTGTATAGAATAAGCAGCTACTCCGGATATGATATGTCGCAGATGGATGCCGGTCAAAGGGACCTGATGACGGCCGTACTCGAGACCTTTGAGAGATATGACCCCTTAAAGAGTATACAATCGCGCTGGGTTAGCCGCGGCACCAGTATAACGCATGTTCTGAAATCAGCCTGCCAGCGAGCCGCCGAGTACCAGGCGCCTGCTGTGCAACACTTCGAAGCGCTCGGGCCCGAGAGGATAGGCACCGCGATACCGCAGACGAGGATCGCCGCGAACGCCGATCCCGCGCATATAAGAGAAGCCGCCATGGCGGCGGTAGCGGAGACCAATGACCGGGATGCCGCCCGAGCGCGCATCGCGGTCGATAGCGGGGTTGTGCTCGCCGAAGATGCGCAGGCCAGGCTTACGAGCGTTATAAAAGGTCTGCAAGCGCATTTTAGTCAGATACATGCCGCGCACCCGGGTATAACGAGGAGTATTAATGATTTCAGCATCGTCTTCTATGACGGCATAGGTGCCGAGATAAATACGCTGACGCGAGAGATCCGTATCGGCATAAAGATGCTTGACGCGCGGCATAACTTGAGTAAAAAAGAGTTCACCGCCCTTACCATTTTCCTGCTGGGTCATGAAGGCGGCCATGCAATAGTCGGCAGTGAGGAACGAGCCGTTATCGATGGTATTGACAATCAAAGATTCATGAAATGGGGAGCCCGGCACCAGGCAGCCGTCATTCGTGCGCTGGAGAAGCTCGGCGCCGGCCAGACCGCGACCCAAGCCCGCATTGCCGAGCTGAAGGCTTTAGCCAGGCCGGAGGCGCGGAGCGCCCACACCTTGTCAACGCCGGGCGTTATCATAAAGACTCAAGAAACGGTATATGCGGAAGATGGCACGATCGCTGATTTGAGCAATTTACGACAACCCCATGAGATCACTCGTCAGAGGGATGGCAGGCTGGTGCTGACAAGAGACGTTTCCAGCCCTACCGGCAGATGGGATATTTTCGGAAGCTCTCTCCCGGATGTTTCGCGGACATTCAGTGGACTTCTCGACTATAACAGAGAGTATGCCGCCGCTATTCGTGGAAGCCGCCAGCAATATTCATCAGTAGTCGCTGAAATCTTTTCCCGTGTTCAACGGCTGGCACCTGGCGAGCATCTGACCGTTCTGGATTGGGGGGCCGGAGCCGCGGTATGTCTTACCCAGATTGCTGACGCGTTACGAGAACTTGGGATCGAGAACAGGGTGCGGTTAGTCGGTTTTGGAAATATGTACGCCAACAACTGGCCCGCGGCGGCAGCGAAGGGTATCGACCTTATATTTGATGATGCTTCTAATTTACCAAAATATTTCAGGCCGGGCGAGATAGATATTATGTATAGCGTTACCAGCATTGCTCATCTTCAAAACGATCGAACCTACCAGGGTAATCATTACATAGATCATCTGGTTAATGACGTGCAGCCGCTATTATCAGCGGAGGGCATGGTTATCCATGATGATTACAACGACGCGAATCACCCGATGTTGGCGCGTAGTTTTGATGTAACGGTGCCAATAGGTTATGTCGTTGGTGTTAACAGCAGAACGAGAGTAGTCAAATTAACATCTAAGCGTGCTGCAGTTAATTCTGCTGCCACTGTTCAGGCCGTTACCGTCGCGCGCAACGGAGAAGCGATACGCTTTGCCGACGGGAGACTTATTATTGTGGTAACGTTGCCCGGCCGGGCAGGAGAGCCCGCGAGAGAGCAGGCGTTCTATCAATCATCGGGCTATAATAGCGGTAAGCCCGGCCAGTGGCTGCCCTTTGACGGGATAACCGCGCAAATGGTTAATGGGCACCTCAATCACTCATGGTTCAGTAAAACCGCGCATATGCAGGGAGAAGCGGGTGACAAAGATTCGCCGCTGTACCGGTATGGCAACGAAGAATTGAAAGCTGCCGGAGAGCGCCTGGACGCTATGACGGCCTCCGGCGAGCTGGCGCTCCATATCACGGAATCAGCCGATGTGCGCGCCATCAACAGATTTATCGGAGGAGCTACGGCTATTGCCTATAATCATGGATATGATCAGCTGGACGCTCTTGCGCGTGAGCAGGGTACCGAAAAAATCGATGAACGGGTACGGGCAATGGCTGAGAGAGATCGCCAGAGGAAGGCTGCCGCGGCGGCCGCGCCCGCGGTTGATATCGCGGCACAAAGCGCAAAGCTCGCAGGCATTCGAGATGCATTTGCGGGTGATGCACGGATCGATCAGGGTAAGCTGAGCAGTCCGCAAACCGTAGCAAATCTACAAACTGCATTTGATACTTTTGCCCGCGGCCAGATAAGCAGAGATGATCTGGTGAGCGATGTGGCAGTTGCACTGGGAGTTGGGATGATGAACGAGGATGTTGTTATCAGCCCGCGCCTTGGTGAGATTTACGGCCTTTCTGTTGATCGTGTCGATCCTGCGGTGCGGGCAAATCTGATGGCGGCAACGCAGGAAGGCGGCGGGTTGAACGCTCAGCAGGTACGCGAGCAGGCGCTGGCAGCTCTTGATAACGCGATCGAGGTTGGCACGCCGATGGCTCAGGTACAGGCCGTACTGATCGAGCAGGGACGCTCTCTTGAAGCGCGTGGGCTTGCCGCGCAGCTTGATATCATCGCTGAGGCGATACGCGATCGCGCGCAGACCGATATGCTGAATGCTTTCATAAATGAATTCGGTTCCCGTCATGCCGCGCTTGAAGCACTGCGGCATCCTGCGGTAGTTGTGCAGGGGGTGCCGGCCGTGCAACACCCCGCGGCATTCAGTCACAGGAACCAGGCCGATGTCAGCACCTATACCTTCCCGGGCACGAACGTGAATATAATCCAGCAACTGGCGGGAGTTGTTGATGGGCTGGGATTCGCTGATGCTCTGGCCGGCGCGTATGGATCGCTTACGTACGCAAAGGACAGCTCCGGGAATGTTTTGTGGGACCAGGTTAAGGATATGGATCTTTCCGTATATATGGACCGGAACGCGCATCCGGGAAGCGTGTATGAGCGGTCACTAGCTATCCAGCGGGCGCTCATGGAGAGAGTAAATAGCTTAGGTAATCCCGATGTAAGAATCACGGAAGAGCGCTTTGGCGCGCCAACGTTCTATGTGACGGTCAACGGCAGGAAGCATCAAATAGGCTTGACGGTTTATGGATATGAAGATCTTACGTTGCAGGGGCCATCGACGACCGTACGCGGCTACGTTCCGGCGGGGGCGTATAATCCGCGCGCTTTCTATGCCAATGAATCAAAAGTAGCGGAAATTATGCAGGGCGCTGCCATCACCAGGGGAAATCTGGTGCGTTCGGCCCGACGGAGTTATGATAAGCTCCTGAGCAGAGCGCACGCTGGTCATGATAGCGCCGGGCCGCAGGAAAGATTAAAAGCGATGAAACGTCTTTACCAGGCTGCGCATGTAAGGGGGATGGAGCATGTTCCGGCTATTGCTGCGATGTGGCAGGCTTATCTCTCTATGGCGCAGAGCAAATTTAATCGTGCCAGGTACGAGCAGCACTACAGCGCCGCGCGAACGACATTAGAGAATATGGATACTTTTGAGCACGACGTTGAAGGTCAGCTTAATCAAGCCGTGATGACCCAGACTGAGACGGCAGAGCGGGCTGAAAGCGCTGCGCGCGTTTCCGCCGCGGCCGAGCTTGAGCGCGGCAGAGCGCTCGAAACCGACGGGAACTTCCAGGGCGCGATCGACGCCTATACTGCCGCAGCAGCGGCGGCGACCACGGCCGGCAATCATTCCGTCGCTCTCGCGGCGCAGGCGCATATCGCGGATATCAATTTGAAGACGCTCCCGCGGGTCGATAGCTGGTTCCAGGGTTTGCGGCATAGTTTCATGAACGATTCTCCGACCATAGCGATCAGCGCGTTGCTTGCCGTTCTGATCCCGTCGCTTGCCGGCGCTGCCGCGTCCAACTGGGTCCTTGCTAAAGGCAAGGCCGAACTGGCGGTCAGCAACGGCGTTACGGTCGCTCTCTCGGTGTACGCGGGTACCTGGTTCGACGGGTGGCGCTCCGCGATCGCGGGTGCGGTGGTTGCTGTCTCTGTTAGCCTGCTCAACACCGGCAGAAAGTTTGTTCGTGACCGCTTTGCTGCCAGGGACAACGTTAGAAATACTCCTGCCGGCGTTGGCGTAGAAAAAGCTCGCGGGGCATTCGCCCGGCTCAGAGAGGCGATTACCGGACTGGGTGTCGCCAACCGGTTGCAGTTGCATAATGGTACACGGTGGCTTAATTTCTTAGGACGCATTATCCCGACCGTCAATAGGGATCAGGGGCTTGCTCAGCTTGCCGCGGTTGAAACGCAGGTGCGCGTTCTTGCCGACCAGGCCAGACGAGGCGATACGGTAGCGGCGAGCGAGCTTGTGAGTACGCGCGAAGCGCTGCGAGGTGCTATCGCTCAGATGAGAGCGGTCGTGAACGAGCGTCGCGCGCTGACCTCGCAGGTCGCCCGGATGAACCGCGTTATTACCGACAGGCTTAACCGGATCGAAGGGCTTCTGGCACAGCCGGCGATGGTGGTGACCGAAGTGGCGGTGTCCGCGACCTCGGTTACGGAAACGCCTGCGGTTGAACGTTTAGAATTCGCCGATGATGCTGTGCCGGTTACCAGGCGGCAGGCGATGGGCGTGATGGCCGCCGGCGTTGTTGGCGCCGCTGTCGTCGCCCATTCAACGACCGCTCAGACGAACGCGCAGGAGTCCGGCAGAGTGGTTTCAGTACCTCAGCTGGCATACTCTGATGATCTTCTTGGAAGACTGAGCGCCTCGATGAATATGGGAACGCCGATGACGCGCGCCAGGTTGCAGAGATCGATCGCTCTTTCGAACAGCCCGCAATATCAGGCGCTCGTTGGTTCTACCTATGATTATCTTGCCCGGCAGAAGATAGGGGACACCACGACGCGGTTTGCGGTGCTCTTCGTTGAAGGGCTCCAGAACGGCGAAAGCTTCGCGATGGCACTCTCAGACCTGAGGATCATTGTCGTCAGCAAAGAAGTCTTTACGGCATCAGCGGATAAAGAAACTCGCGAGCGCGAGCTGACCAAGCTGGCGGCTAAGGTCGCGCACGAAGGAAGACATATCCGTAATCACATCGAGGGCAAAGACGCGTGCCGTCTTGCTGACGAGGCACTTGCGTATCGGGATACCTATTTCGCCGTGGCGGCGGAAGCTGATCTGGCCAGGAAGAGCCATGCGCCCAAGGCCGTACAGGAACAGCTCGATGCGGTAACTGAGGCCCAAAAACTGGTCTATGGCGGTTTTGCGGTCCTGACCCATCCGAGCAAACGGCAGGAGGTCTGCGAGGGGCTTGGCATACCGGTCAGCGAATTCAATAATGTGTACTATAGCGATATAGATATCCCGCCCGACCAGACGGGACGCATCGACGTCGCGCAGGGAAAAGTGGGGATCCTGCTTACGTATCGCAATGAGCCGGTGAAGACCGTGTGGGTCGATATTACCGGCGCGAAGAAGTCGCGCAATCCCGCCGACGGTAAAATACTCAATAACGTGCGGTATGAAAGAATCCAGATTCAGCAACGGGGCGGGTGGATTATTCCCGCGACGTTCCTGCCGTTTAGCTCTGATACGAGCGTACGAACGCCGACCCTCAATGAGAATAGCCGCCGTCCGCAGACCGGCGCCGTGGCGGCTCCGCGGCCGATACGCGCTAGCGAGCAGGGCCCCGCGATACGACTCAATGGCATGCGTCTCCCGCATGAAGTCGATGCCACCATGTAAGAGAAAAATTTGTAAAACATAGATCTCCATGGTATATTTGTAATAGAAGAGACCGCACAACTTTCGTGCAAAACATCCTATTCCAAGGTAATTTTTTTTGAAAAGGAAGAAAATTCTTTGAAAATTTTTTTATCGTTCATTTTTTTGGCTGTTTTTAAACTCTTGGTGAAAAAAATCAGTATAGTAGACTTCGACGCGCAGCGGAAGAGTTGAGCCATGAGCAAAAAAATAATATCCCTCATCATTGTCTCCTCGTTTATCTTTTCGCAAATCTCTTCCGCGGCACCCCTGAGCAATGGCTTTCTGCGACCCCTTGCGTTATCGGAGCGGCCCCTTGAGGGAGATTTTGACGGACCCGGGGCTGTCAGCAGGAGGGGTATTTTGCAGGCCGGTGGCGCGCTGATGCTGGGTCACTTGATCGGAGAGAACGGCAGCGCCGAAGAACGCACCGCGGGCGCTATCCCCTACAAAAGCGCTCTCGGGGTTTCCGATCAGTCCGCTGCATTGGTACAAAAGATCAGAGCCAGTCAAAGGCGGATGCTGACCAATGGAGGCATTGCCGCCGCATCCGGCAGTGCCGCGTCCGCGGTCCTCGATCTCCTTGCCAATTATTACGGCACTGATAATACACTTCAAGAAAAAAAAGAATTCCTTGTCCACCTTCACGCTGCTGTAGAAGCTTATTACCTGCAGGAGGTGCGGGAGCAGGAGGAGATGGCTGAGAGAGCGGAGCGGGAAGCTAAATCCCGCGAGCGTCTCGCCGCCCGCGGGATCGGCGCCGCCTATCTGGACGCCGCGTTCGATCAGGCCCGGGCCGCCCGTTCCCGGGTTGACGCGCTTAAGATCTTCCAATCCATGCAAAGCGATCTCGAACTTTTAGGTGCTCCGTTTTTATTATTTAAGATCGCCCCTCCCGTCGGGGATGTCGGCGCCTGGGAGGTGTTACCACCCATACCCGTCGCCAGCGAAGCTACCCGGGATGAAAAACGCGCCGCTTTCGGCAGGGTGCGGGAAGCTCTTAAGAAGATCCTGCAGGAGCAGATAGCTCCTTTGCAGGCAGAACTCAGCCGCGGAGACGCGGATAATAAATGGGACCGGAGCGTGCGCAAGTGGCTCACCGAGACAATGTCCAGAAATCTGGAATTAACTCATGAAGCGGTGAGGGATCTGCTCGTTGAGCGCATCGCGCTTATCCAGACACAGATACGCCGGATCGATCAGATGGACTCCCCGGAGGAACTTCTTAATGCGCCGATTATTGCTGAGTCAGCGGCGATCGTCGCCCGCCATCGGACACTGTCCTCCATTGCAGGGGAGAGCGAGGCGGCATTGCGGGCATCGTCTCAGCGGTTCAAAGTAGGGACTATGAGCCGGCAGATGTGGCCAGGGCACGATTCGGCCGCGTACGATGCGGCCTGGCATGACCAGATGCGTGAAAGCGAGCGATTCGAAAAGGTGTCGAACGATATACGCGCCAGAATCGAAGAAAATATGAACCAGATTCGGACCCACTATCTGGCTATGGGGTACAGTGTCAGTTTTCCGCAGACGAGCGGCGCCCTACCGGGGTTGGCTGATTTTCAGCAGATGATGGCGACGCAACCGGTTCCGATCCCCCGGCCGTTGACCCCGGACGAGATGCGCCATCATACCGGCCGG
>JBAWYO010000053.1:0-9921 GCA_037143495.1 Candidatus Omnitrophota bacterium
ATGTGCATATTCCTCAAGCGTTCTTTCTCTTTCGCCCGGAGTTCGGCGTGCATAGCGGGGTCAAGGACTCTTCGGTTCAGTTCTTCTATTTCTCCCAGGAGTGCTGTATATCGTGTAAGGACCTTACGGGCGTAGTCGATCAGGCCGTGATCTTGCATCGGCGCCGCGCTGGTGCGCGCCTCTTCAAAATACTGAAGCGCGCGCCCGTAGAGCATCTTACCGTAAAATTGCAACCCGAGGTCGGTAAAGGCTTCCGCTGCGTTCTGGTGATGGTCGCTGGCATGGGCGCGGCAAATTCCCGCGTCCAGGAAAAAAAGAGTTCCGATGAATATCATGAGGAGCAGTTTTCGTGTCATGTTAATACTTGCATATCCAATAACGTATGAAACCAGCCAGCAGGATGGTGCCGTTATAGAGCGCGTGGAGCAGGATCGCCATTGTGGTCGAGCGCGTTACCGCGCGCACAAAACTGAAGATGAGGCCGCCGGCAAAGATAACCCAGATGACCGACAGGTTCTCGCGGTTTTGGGGTATGTGGACCGCCGCGAAGAGAGCCGCGGTAGCCAGCGATGAACCGTAAAGCCCAAGCCGTTTATTGAGGCCGGGGAAGACGAAGCCGCGAAAGAAGATCTCTTCGGCGACCGGAGCGAGAATGACGATCGAAAAGAGCGCGGTTATTATTCCCGTCGCGGATGCCGATTCAAAGAAGAGATAGACCGGCAGGTTAGGGGAGAGCGGATCAACGTCCGAGATCAGCCGGCAGGTGAGGGAAAAAAGAGCTACCGCGGGAAAAAGCCAGAGCCATTCCTTTTTTACCGGCCGGTTGAGCGCGAGACCCTCCATAAAGGGGACCCGCCGGATCGAGAGAATTATCCAGATAAAGAGAACGGCTGAAATCTTCAGCGCGAACGTCGCCATGAACGAATAGAGGTGGAAATAGAGCGCGGGTTCTTGAACAAGAAGAAAATAGCGGTAACGAAGCACGCGCATGAATGCGTGGATGAATTCGGTGTGCGCGATCAGAAAATTTGCCGCGAAGACGAGCGTCCAGAGGAGGAGGACCTCGCCGATCGACCAGGCAGGGGAACCGGGCTCAAGATTGACCATGATGCGCTGGATAAACGGCACCGAAGGCGGTTTGATCGTGAGGTTTCTTCTGCAGTGTCTGCAGCGCAGCGCTGTTTCGGGTACTTCACCGTTACAATGTGGGCAGAGCGGCATACTGCCAAAATAACATAGGATCTATAAATATGCAAGCTCGCAGGAAGATCATTTTGTGGGACAGCCGTTTTCGGCTCCGGCGTTTTATTCTTGTTTACAGACATTATCAAATTTGTTACAATCTAATACCATTAATGAGTTAATTGAATTCCGGGGCGTGGCTCAGCTTGGCTAGAGCGCTTGGTTCGGGACCAAGAGGCCGGTGGTTCAAATCCACTCGCCCCGATTTTTTTAAGAAGTCCTCCCGCTTGGCGTCAACGATCATGAAGAGGCTTCGCGTTTCTTACACCGGGACTGTGCAGGGGGTAGGTTTCAGGTATACCGCGGTCCGACTGGCGCAGGACGTGGGGGTTACCGGGCGGGTCGGGAATCTCCCCGATGGAAGGGTCGATCTGCTGGCGGAGGGTGAAGAAGCCCTTCTGATCGCCCTGCAGTCAGCGATAGAAAAAGAGATGGGTCATCACATCACGGAACGTACAACGTGGTGGGAAGCGGCAACCGGTGAATTCAACGATTTCACGGTTGCCTTTTTTTAACATCAGGTAATCAATGAGATACGCGATCATCGCCGATATCCACGCCAACCTCGAAGCCTGCGAAGCGGTCCTTGAGGCGATCGATCGGGAGAACGTTGACGCGTTCATCTGCCTCGGCGATATCGTCGGCTACGGAGCGGACCCGTCTCGTGTTATAGAAATTACCGCCCGCCTCAATCCGGTGATGGTCGCCGGCAATCATGATCTGGCCGCCGCAGGCGCGCGCGAGATCAGCGGCAGTACACCGAGCGCTCGCGCCGCGATCGAATGGACCCGGGACCGTTTAACAGAGCGGGAGAAACGCTTTTTGAAGGAACTGCCCCTGGTGTGGCGCGAATCCTTCGTGGCGGCGCATGGCAGTCCGCATCATCCCGAGCGATTTGACTACGTTTCAGGGTTGAGCGCGGCGCGCAGCGCATTTTCATCCTTCGGTGCCGGCGCATGTTGTTTTATCGGACATACTCACGCCGCCCGGATATTTGTGCGGGACGAAGCGGGTGGCATTACGTGTGATCCGCTGCCGGAGCTTAAGATCAGTAAAAAATGTTCATATATCATTAATCCCGGGAGTGTCGGACAACCGCGTGATTCCGATCCGCGGGCCGCGTACGCTATATTCGACGAAGAACGGTCCCTGGTGCAGCTTAAGCGGGTTACGTATGATATTGATAAGGCGTGCCGTAAGATCATTGACGCGGGGTTACCGCAAATTCTGGGTGAACGCCTGAGATTAGGGAAATAAGATGAAGCAATCAAGAGCGTCAGAGATCGAGCAGCTCCGTGAAAAGATCCGTCATCACGATCAGCGTTATTATGTGCTGAACCAGCCCGAGATTTCCGATCGCGAGTATGATCAGCTCTATGCGAGGCTCAAAAAGCTTGAGGCGGCAGAACCGGCGCTGATCACTTCCGATTCACCGACGCAGCGCATTAACGGGACGGTAGCCGAAGGGTTTGAGACCGTAGAGCACCGCGTCCGGATGATATCGCTTGATAACACGTACTCCTACGATGAACTGCGTTTATGGGATGAACGCGTTAAGAAAGGGTTGCGCGAAGGCGAAACGGTGAAGTACGTCGCGGAGCTTAAAATCGACGGCGTGAGCATATCGTTGACGTATGAAGACGGCTCTTTGACGATAGGCGCTACGCGCGGCGACGGCGAAAAAGGGGAGAACGTCACCGCCAATGTGCGCACGATACATTCTATACCGCTGCGCCTGGCTTTTTCCGCGGATGAAGCGCCGGCTATTTTTGAAGTCCGGGGTGAAGCATACATGACCAAACGCGATTTCGAGTGCCTTAATCGTGAACGCGCAAGCGCCGGCGAATCTCTCTTCGCGAATCCGCGCAATTCCGCGGCCGGGTCGCTGAAACTTCTTGACCCCGCGCTGGTCGCGGCGCGGCCGTTAAGTTATTTTATACATTCCTTCGGCGTCGTTGAAGGGGGAACGCAGAGGCCAACGCAGGGAGAATTCCTCGCGGCAGTTAACCGGCTCGGTCTGCGGACGGAGCCCCACACCACGACCTGTCCCGACATCGAATGCGTTGTTCGTTTTTGTGAATCGTGGCAGGAGCAGCGGGAAGCGCTCGATTACGAAATAGACGGTATCGTCGTAAAAGTCGACTCATTCGATCAGCAGCGGCGTCTCGGTTCCACGATGAAGAGCCCCCGGTGGGCCTGCGCGTACAAGTTCCCCGCCAAACAGGCAACGACCATCGTCAGGGATATTAAAGTGCAGGTCGGGCGGACCGGCGTCATTACGCCGGTCGCTGAGCTTGAACCCGTAGAGTGCGCCGGGGTAACGATCAGGAACGCAACGCTCCATAACTTCGATGAAATAGCGCGGCTGGATGTCAGGATCGGCGATCGCGTCATTATCGAACGCGCCGGTGAAGTGATACCGAAGGTCATAAAAGTAGTTGAGAGCGCGCGCACGGGCACCGAAAAGCCCTTTGCCGTACCGGGTCGTTGTCCCGCCTGTGCGGGGGAGATCGAGAAAGAGAGTGAGGAGGAGGTCGCGTACCGGTGCGTCAATCCGTCGTGTCCGGCCCAGCTTGAACGCTCGCTCGCCCATTTTTCCTCACGCCTGGCAATGGACATAGAAGGGTTAGGGGAAGCGGCGGTTGGGCAGCTCGTCGCCAGAGAGCTGGCGACCGATCTGGCCGATATTTATTTTTTAAAGAAAGAGGATCTCCTCTCGCTCGAACTTTTTAAGGAAAAGAAGTCGGAGAATCTGATCGCGGCTATTGAAAAGAGCAAGCGGCAGCCGCTCTCGCGCTTTCTTTTTGGTCTGGGTATCCGGCATGTCGGCGAAAAAGCCGCGCTGACGCTCGCCGAGCGGTTCGGTTCCATCGACCGCGTTGCCGCAGCGTCGGTCGATGACCTGACGGCGATACACGAGATCGGCGATGTTATGGCCCATTCGATTACGTCGTATTTCAGGAGCGCATCCATAACCCGGTTGGTGGCGAAATTTAAAAAAGCGGGGCTCATGATGCTTGAGCCCCGGCGCACCACGGGCGCGCAACCGCTCCGGGGCAAAGTATTTGTTTTTACCGGCGAACTGCTGAGTTTTTCGCGCCAGGAAGCCCAGCGGCTCGTGCGCGAGCTTGGTGGCAGCAGCAGCTCATCGGTAAGCGCCCATACCGACTATGTCGTGGCGGGCCCCGAGGCGGGCTCGAAACTTACGAAAGCTAAAAAACTGGGCGTGACGGTCATTGACGAGCAGGAATTTCGCGGAATGCTCGGTTAACGTAAGGAGGCATATGCGGTATATAATGGTTTCCCTGTTGTGTGTGATGGTTGCCGGATGCGGAACGCAGTGGCAGAAGAAGTTCGTCAGGAAGAAAGCCGCCAACGCTCCTGGCCAGGTCTTTGTCTATGAGCCGAAAGAGTACCAGAACAAGCCGAATGCTGAGATCTATCAGGCCAGTTTTCTGTATTGGAAAGCCTGGCAGCAGGAACTCGTAGAGCGCCTGGGCGACAACAAAAAGCGCGATAGCAGCTCTTTTGATGAAGCGCTCAAGAATCTTGACGAGATGAAGAATTGCCTGAATGAGGCCAAGCGCGCTGAGCTCGACGTATATATGCGGAAGATCGCCGCTTTAAGCGAAGATTATAAAGCCAATGATTATGATACGATCCGCGCGCATCAACTCAGGCAGGACCTGAGCCGGCTTTCGCTGGCAATCGACAAGAGCTTCCGGTATAACGCGGTTAAAAATTTCATTAAATAGAAGAGGTCTTCCGTGATCCTTAAGCGTTTTATCGTCGGACCGCTCGAAACGAACTGTTATCTGGTCGCTGACGCGGTGAGCAAAGAGGCGCTTCTTATAGATCCGGGCGGCGACGCCGGCGGCGCTATCACTGATTTTATTCTCAAGAATGGATTGATCGTGAAATATGTCGTCAACACCCATGGGCACGGCGATCATATAGCCGCCAACGGAGTTTTTAAGGCGGATATCCTGATCCACGGCAATGATCGCGCGTGCCTGACCGATCCACGGCTCAATCTCTCGACAGTCTATGGCGCCGGCGTTGTTTCGCCAGATGCAGCCCGGTCACTCGCGGATGGCGATGAGATCAAAGCCGGTGATCTGCTCTTTCAGGTCCTGCACACACCTGGCCATACCCCCGGCTGTATCTGCCTGAAACATGATAATATTCTTTTCAGCGGCGATACGCTTTTTTTTGAATGTGTGGGGCGTACCGATCTTCCGAGCGGATCGCATCGCGCCATACAGGAGTCGATCAAGAACAGGTTGATGAATCTCCCCGATGATTGTAAGGTCCATCCGGGGCATGGCCGCGAAACGACGATCGGCCACGAGCGGAGGAATAATCCGTTCCTTCGATAACGATAGCCGCAGGTCCACCCGATGAACGCTCAGATCGAAGAATTTTTGAATTATCTGTCGGTGGAGCGGGGACTTGCCGCGAACACGATCATCTCGTATCGGCGCGATCTCATGAAATTCTCCGCCTATATCGCCCTGCGTGGCATCACCGGTTCCGGCAGCGTTAAAAAAACCGATATTACCGATTATCTGATGTCTGAAAAAGGGCGGGGGCTCGAAGCGACGACGCTTTCACGCAATCTCGTCGCTATTAAGATGCTCTTCAGGTATCTTGCCCGCGAGCGTTTGGTTATCGAAGACTCGGCGAGCTTGATAGAATCGCCGAAGACCTGGAAGAAGCTGCCTGACGCTCTCTCGCTTGCAGAAGTCGAGAAGTTGCTGGAAGCGCCGAACCTTAAGGCATGGCAGGGGATCCGCGACCGGGCATTTCTGGAGGTGATGTACGCCACCGGCATGCGCGTCTCGGAAGCCGCGGGCCTGGTTATGGATGATTATAATGCGAACCTCGGTGTCGTGCGTTGCCGGGGAAAAGGGGGCAAGGAGAGGATCGTGCCGATCGGCGGCAAGGCGCAGGAAGCCCTCCAGCGGTATTTCGCAAAGACACGGCCCGCGCTGATCAGGGGCAACAGCGATGAGCCCAGGATATTCGTCAACCGGTTCGGCAGGAAGATCTCACGTCAGACATTGTGGTCCCTCATAAAGCAGTATGCGCATCACGCACGCATCAAGACGCGGATAACCCCGCACACGCTCAGGCATTCCTTCGCGACGCATATCCTTGAGCGCGGCGCCGACCTGAGGGTTGTGCAGGAACTGCTTGGTCACGCTAATATTTCGACAACACAGATATACACCCACATCAGCAAGGACCGGCTCAAGATGATCCATCGTAAATTTCATCCCCGGCCCTGACGCAAGGAACCTATATTTCTATGCAGAAAAAGAAAGCAGTTGTTCGCGCAGATCGCGCACCCAGGATACGTCTTGCGTCTGACGTCCGGCACTTTGCCGGGATCGTGAGCGCCGTCGCCGACGCGCGCGGGGTGGCGTCATATCTGGTCGGAGGTCTTGTGCGGGATCTCTCTCTGGGCGGCACCAATGACGACCTCGATATACTCATCGAAGGACCGGCGATCGAGATCGCGCGGGAAGTGGCGCGACGAACGGGCGGCAGATGCGTTGAACATGAACACTTCGCTACGGCAACCGTTCTTATACCGGAGGTTTCCCCGCGGCGGCCATCTGCAGGAGGAGCGCTTGTGCGGAAGATCGATCTTGCCAGCGCACGTACCGAAACATATCCGGCGCCGGCGGCGTTGCCGCTCGTCAAGCAGGCCACGATCACCGAGGATCTCTTCCGTCGCGATTTCACGATCAACGCGATGGCGATCCGCCTGCCGGTACGCGGTCGTGCCGGGATCATTGATCCTTTTCACGGGGTCGATGATCTGCGGCTCAAACGGATCCGCGTTCTTCATGCCGCGAGTTTTATCGATGATCCGACAAGGATCTTCCGCGCAGCCAGATTTGCGTCGCGCTTCGGCTTCAAGATCGAATCTCAGACCGCACGGCTCATACGCTCGGCACTGCACAAGAAAATACTCGGGAAGCTTCAACCCGATCGTCTTCGCAATGAAGTACTGCTGATCATGAACGAAAAGGATCCATTCGCGTGTCTGAAGATCCTTGAAGATCTTGGTGTTCTCGCCGTCATGAGTCGGCGCCTGCGATGTACCCCGCAGATGAAAAAAACTTTTACGCAGCTGCAAAATCTGGCCGGATCGCCTCTTTTTGCCGGGTTCAAAAAGAGGTTGCCAGATTACCGGCTTCTGTATATAATGGCACTTCTGCATGGATTAGACCGCAGGACGGTTGCGATGCTCAGGTATCGTCTCAAATTACGCGCGAGCGACGAAGCGTTGCTGGCAGATGTAGAGCGTTCAGGCCGCGATACCTTAATGGTGCTGAGTGCCCCGGGGCGTTCTTCACGCAGCCAGGTATTTCGGTGTCTCAGTCCGTATCCGCCTGAGTTCGCGGTGCTTATGCTGGTTACTGCCAGCTCAACAAGAGCCAAAAAACGTATACGGGGTTATCTGGAGCGCGATTTCAGTGCACGACTTGCTATTACGGGCTCCGACCTGGCCTTACTAGGCCTTAAGCCGGGGCCATGCTACAAAAAAATATTGTCGGCCCTGCTCGATGCAAAGATTGACCGAGTCTGCACGACGCGCGCGGATGAGCTTCGGTTTGCTCGGCGGCTGATAAAAATATCGTGCGGGCCTCTACAGAAAGGCGGTACCTATGGCGTCCAATAGAGCCGATAAGATCGGCGGTGCCCTCAAAAAAAAGGTAAGCCAGATCATTCAGGCCCACGTGAGGGACCCGCGGGTCGGGTTTATAACCGTGACCGATGTAAAAATGTCGGCAGATATGAAGTATGTTAAGATTTTTTTCACGGCGTTGGGTGACGAAAAGGTAAAGAAGAGCGCTCTCATCGGGCTTAAGCAGGCGACCGGGTTCATACGAAAACACGTCGCCGATGAGATGTCACTGCGCTTCGTCCCCGATATCACCTTTAAGTATGACGATACCTTCGAATACGGACAGCATATCAATGAGCTGCTCGAACGCATCAAAAAGGAAGAGGAAGAACGGCGTGAACGAAATCAAAGCGATCAGTAAAGCGCTGCGTGCCCATAACGATTTCCTGATAACCTCGCATATTAATCCCGAAGGTGATTCGATCGGCAGCCAGATAGCTATGGCGTGTCTCCTGCGGCGGCTGCGTAAGCGCTATATCATTGTTGACAGCGATCCGGTCCCCGCGTCGCTCAGATTCATCCTCTCAGGAGAGAAGGTTGCGGGGCAGGTTCGCACGAATGACCGCTTTAAGACCATCATATCGGTTGATTGTCCGCTTATTAAGCGAACTGGTACTACGGAAAAGTACTTTCCTGACGCTGAGTTCGTTATTAATATCGATCACCACGTTTCCAATGCCCGGTTCGGCGACGCCATCTGGATCGAGAAAGATATGTCTTCCTGCGGTGAGATGCTCTATCATCTGTATACCGGGATGGGTTTTAAACCTGACCTGAAAGCGGCGCTCGCGATGTATGTGGCGATCGTTACCGACACCGGCCGTTTTTCGTACGATAGTACATCTGCCCTGACCCATGTCGTGGCGGCAGACCTCATCAGGTGCGGAGTTGATCCGTTGGCGGTCGGCAATCAGCTCAACGAAAAAAAATCGTTGGCCGACTTAAAACTCCTTAATGATGCGCTGGAAACGCTCGAGATGCACGACGACGGCCGGGTAGCGGTGATGTATACTTCACGCCGGCAGCTGCGCGCGCGGGGGGTGGGAGCTGAAAGCACCGATGGTTTTGTCAATTATGCGCGTTCGGTCGATAGCGCCCAGATCGCTGTTTTTCTCCTGGAGAGGCCCGATAAGCCTGGCGTAGTCCACGTCAGTTTCAGATCAAAAGGACAGGTTAACGTGAACCATCTGGCCGCGCTCTTCGGCGGCGGCGGGCATCCGAACGCGGCAGGTTGCCGGATTGACGGCGGCATACCGCAGGTTAAAAAAATGATTCTCAAACAGATCGGGTCATTTCTTGATCATAAACGACCCACTGGTGCCGAGAGGAAATCACATGGCAAAAGTATCGCCTGAACGCCCGCAGGGGGTCCGTGGAGAAAAGATGCCGATCGACGGCATACTCGTGGTAGATAAACCCTCCGGCGTGACGAGTCACGATATCGTCGACCTGATCAGGGGCAGGTTCGGGTTCAAAAAAGTAGGACACGCGGGCACGCTCGATCCTCTCGCGACCGGCGTGCTGGTGATCTTGATCGGCAGGGCAACGAAACTTTCGAACGAGCTCCTTAACCGCGAAAAAGAATATGAAGTATCAATGGTCCTGGGCAAACGGACCGATACCGGCGACGCTGACGGTAAAACGATCTTCGAGGGCAAGGACTATACCGGAGTAACCGCCGCCGTAATGACAGCGGCGATGAAGAAATTTACGGGCAGCATCCTGCAGACACCGCCGATGACATCAGCGGTGCGTCACCAGGGACAGAAGCTCTATGAGCTCGCGCGCAAAGGGATCGAGGTCGAGCGCGTCGCGCGTCCCGTTGAAATACACGAACTTTCGCTGCTTTCATTCGCCCCTCCGCAGGTTGTTCTCAGGGCGAAGTGTTCGAAGGGGACCTATGTGCGGGTGCTCTGTGACGATCTGGGCCTCGAGCTCGGCTGCGGCGCGTATGTTTCCGGCATCAAGCGCATCAGGTC
>JBAWYO010000054.1:0-9882 GCA_037143495.1 Candidatus Omnitrophota bacterium
TTTCATCGCTGACGGCGGTGGCGGTTTCCGACAAGGCCTTGCTTTGCTCCGGCGTGAGCGCGGGATTATTGGCCAGTTTGGCGACGGCCGTGAGGGTGGCGGCGTAATCGCCGGCGTAGAAAGCTCCGGCACCGACATAGACCATCTCGACCGCAAATATTCTGACGCGAACGCGATCAGTAACCGCCAACCCGTCGGCGTTCCAGTCCCAGACAAGCTTTACCCCGGTCGTGGTCACCGGCCCTGATCCATTCTCGCTCCTTCTGAGGAACGCCCCTTTGCAATCTGAGGGAACCACGATATCCAGCGGTGTACCGGTCCCCTGCGCACATCCGGGAGGATTAAGACCGGCAGTTTTGAGCGTCGCGTGGGCCCAGCTGATCCCGCTATCTTTGGAGTATTTTATAAATAACCAGAGCGCGTCGTGATTGATGTTGTTTCGCCATGAGTGTTCCCAATAGACATCAAAATGCGCCTTGACCGTTTTCTCAGTGGTATTCTGCTCGCTCAGCGCGATATTACCGATCGTTACATTATTGGCGAACGCGGCTCTCCCGCCAGCGATCAGCCAAAACGCCGCTGCAAAAATGAACATAAAAATACCCGCCGAAGATTGTTTCTTCATCGCTCGTTCCTTATCGCATCGTCGCGTCTACCGGAGACGCGATCTTTGACCGCTCTCTTAATTCCGCATCAAGGATCTTCTTTTTGATCTGATTGGCCACCGCCGGATCCAGTGAGCGGGAATCCGCGTTGATATCGATAAACCGCCGGTAGCAGGTGATCGCCGTTTTGTTATCCGCAAGGTAATCGTCATAGATAATGGCGAGATTGTAAAAAGCGTCCGCATTCAACGGATCGAAATCGACCGCTTTTCTGAACTCTTTTACCGCGCGCGCATAATCGCCCGCCTTAAAGAGCATGCACCCGAGGTTATAATGCAGCAGGCCGCACTCGCGTACATACGACTGGCGCGCCGCAACAGCTTTCGATAATTCTTTCGTCAGCAGCGAGTCTCTCAGATAGACTTCCTGGATCTTCGCCTGCAATTCGCGGTTATGCTGCTCGATCGTGTTCGCGTCGAGCGCGCCCTGCAGGCTCTTTTCTTCGGCGGTCATCTTTTCGATCACGCCCGCAACCGTTGCGTTCTTTGCCGTCAATTCGGCGTTCTTCTCTTCCAGTTCCTTGACGCGCTTCTCAAGCTCTCCGGCCTTCTCGTACGACCCTTTAAGCTGTATCAGCGCGTTCTTCATCTCATCGTTCTCAGCTTTCAGATTGTTGCTCAGCGTTGCCAATCCCCTGCTGTAGCGCTCAAGGTCGGTTAATTTTTTCTTTAAGTCCTCATTCTCGGCGGCGGTCTTCAGATTCTCCGCCAGAGAGCTCTTCAAGCTCTTCTCAATGCTCTGCTGCAGAACAGCGCTTTGGACTCTCGCGGCGGCGGCGGCCGCGGCTGAAGCCTTTGTCTCCCCTTTGCCGGCGTCTCCCCGGCACGGCGCGGCCCGCACGAGACCATACCCGCAGATACAACAGAGCAGCAGCATCAATGCGCGTTTCATATCAGCTCCTTTAATAATCTTTCAGCCCCAGTATTTCGCCTTTTTGGCCCGGGATCTCGGTCTCGCCACCCATGATATGCGGCGTAATGAATATGACTATCTCGGCGTTCGTAACGGAATCGGAGACGCTCTTAAAAAGCCCGCCTATCAGCGGCGCATTCATGAGCCCCGGGATACCGCTCGTGATCGAGCTCTTATCGTTCTTGACAAGACCGCCGATAATGATGGTGTTCCCGTCCTTGACCAGAACCGAGGTCTCAACGAGCGTTGTATTGACGATCGGGATCGTCGCCCCTTTCGGCGTTTTATAATCCCCTATCTTGCTCGAGATCTCAGGCTTTATCTTGATCGAGACCATGCCGTTATCGTTGATCGTCGGCGTAACGACCAGCTGGATACCCACATTGATCCAGTTTACCGCCTCACTCGTTGTCGCGGTATCGCCGGTACCCGTCGTCGTCGAAGTGATATAGGGGACCGTATCGCCGATATGGATCTTCGACTCCTGGTTGTTGATCGCCATGATGCGGGGATTCGCGAGGAGTTTGGTCGCCTGCACCTGTTTGAGCAACTGTAATTCGACGGTAAAATCATTCACGCTGATGTTCCCTACCGCAAGCTTACCTGCCGTGGGAACGGCCGTGCTGCTGACCGTACTCGCTATCGGGAAAGCTCCGACAAAATCCAGGCTCTTCAGGAGCTTGTTCTTAGCGTTAGCGAAAGCTTTCTCCCAATTAATGCCCTGGTTGTATGAAGGATTCAGGGTGACCTGGAGAATAGCCGCCTCAAGGAGCACCGCCTTCGTCTTCGTGTCGAGCGCCTTGACGATCGACTCGATCTCAGCCATACGTTCCGAAAGCGCGCTTATAATGATCTGGTTCGATCGTTCGTCAAACTGGATCGAGCCGACCGACTTCGCATCAAGCCGCGCCTTGAGCTGGTTCGCGACGACCTCAGCTTTGGCATACATCAGGGTGATCACTTTCGTCTCGTTCTTATGTTCCATTTCGTTGATCGCCCGGGACATTTCCTGCAACTTTTCCTCGGTATCGATCATCACGACCGTCCCGGTATCCTCATCGATCACGATCTTGCCGAAATTGCTGCGGATATTCTGCAACGCTGTCAGTACATAGCTGGGGCGCGCGTATTTCAGGTACACGATCTTCACCTTGCTGCTGTCGCTGAATTTCTTCCCGTTCATCGCGAGATATTCCGCGGCAGTCTGCACGTACACGATCCCCGTTTTTTGTATATACGCCAGGTCGTTGGCGATCAGGATGATCTCCAGCGCGTCTTTGATCGATACGCTGTTTAAAAGGAGCGTCACCCTCCCCTCGATATTCTTGCTGGTCAGGATATTGAAATCCCCTTTGATCGCGAGGAACTTAAGGACATCGACAATGTTCATATCCCGCAGATCGAGCGAGATCTTCCTGGCCATTCTTTCTTCCATCGGGATCGAAACTGCGGCAGCCGGTATCGCGTCGGCACCGGTCGCCGCAGGCGCCGCCGCATCTACCGCCTGCGCGCTCTCGACCCGGAAAAAGATCCCCGCAATAACGGCCGCGACCACCGCCGCGGCCCCCCACATCTTCATCGTTCTCTTTATAAGCAAATAATAAGTCATCGTCATTTTCCTATCGTAACTCGATCTGGTTCTCCTGGTAACTCAATATAACACGATCAACCCTGATGTCCGTGACCTTTGCGCCGAGTATCGAATCATTCTTTTTCAAAAAATAGGTCATCTTTGTCGCCCCATCCTCGATCATCGCATAGGTATCTTTGGGATCAACGGCGATCGAGGTGCCGACCAACCTCAACGCCTTGATCATCTCTGCCCCTTTGGGCTCTGCGGCCGGAAGATCGGCGCTCTTTTTATCGACCCGCGCGAGCTTAAAAAGATCGCGTCTTTTCAAACGCTCAAGAAAAGAAGCCAGGTAATCGGCCCCTTGCGTGGATACCGGGAAACCGGGGACCGGCATATTTTTTACAGCTCCCCTGCTCATATCCTCAAAAGAAAGCTTCATCTTCTCTGACGCCGCCTTGCTGTTATATGACATACATGACCGAGTAGGCCGCAAAAATAAACGCCAGCACCGCCAGTATCCTGTTGACCGTTTTAATATCAAACTGCAACCCTCCACCGGAGAATTTGCCCTTAAGAGAATCCATCAGCGCTTTCACATTAAAAGCCCCGAGAGGGAGCGAAAAAGCTTTTTTCCGGGGCAACGCATGAACCGCCCCCGATTTTATCGTCTCCGCAGAACCTGCCTGTCCGGTCTTTTCGATGACTTCCAGCAGTTTTTTTTCCGGGCTCGCCTCCGCCCCGTTTTTCTGATCCACGATTCCCTCTTTTACTTAGTCCTGGCCCATCCGTGCTTCATTTCATCACTGATGATCTCTTTGATGATCTGCCGATCGACAACAACTTTATTTTGGAGTATCAGATTTTTAAGCGCCTTATGACATATCATCATAACCCTGCGCGGATACCCTTTCGCATAATCATGTATCTCCGCAATAGCCTCATCTGAAAAGAGTTGCATCATCGCATTATATCCCCCCTGCCGTACGCGAAAATTGATCATTTCTTTTGTTTCGGCGAGACCTAAGGGATTCAACGTGTATTTGAAACTGATGCGGTCAAAAAAGTTAGCCATATCAATAACTAAAGCATGCAGTTCAAGCTGCCCGAGAAGGATCAACTGGAGCAATTTGAACTCGTTTGTCTCGTAATTAAGTAACGATCGAAGATTCTCGAGAGAAGCGGCATTCAGCTTTTGTGCTTCATCAATGATCAAGACGATCGTTTTATTCTCCGTAACCCCTTTTTGAAAAAGAAATCGTTCGAGCGATTGGCGCAGATCGAGGATAGTAGCTGTCGGAGCTATCGCGATCTCGAAATTCTTGACCAAAGAGGTCAGAAAAAGATACTCATTCTCAAAAGACGGATCAAAAATAACGCTGAATATGATATCATCGCGGGTTGTAAGAGCCTGGATAAGCTTCCGGGAGAGTGTGGTCTTCCCCGTACCTACATCACCCAGGATCACGGAGAGACCGCGCTTTAGTCGTAATTCTATGATAATATTAGTAAGAGCTGCCTCGTGCTCTTTTGACAAATAAAAAAAATCGGGGTCAGGGCTTGTCGAAAACGGCTCTTTGTGCAATCCTAATGTTTTAAAATACGTCATGGTGCTTCCCCCTCCAAAGAAAAATGTCTGATCGCCACTCAGAGCAATCAGACATTTTGCGCAGACACAGAGAAACCCTTTACCATCTCCCGGGCTTTATCGCCTCGTAAGTAATATGTATGAAGGTGATTGTACAACTATACCCCCTATCATAGCTACGATACCTGCTTATATTAGCCTATTATAATAATACTATTAAAGGGTTTCTCGCCACTGTGGGATATAATGTCGTATGATATCAAATTAATACAAATCGCGAAAAAAGTCAAGCGAAAACAGCCGCGAAAGCTGATTACTGCGCATCTTTTTTTTCTTCTTCTTTTACTTCAACTTTATCCGCGTTCTTTTCTTCCAATTTCATCATCGCGGCACCGTTGCCGTATTTGCAAAACAGGTATTTCACGCCGGTTTCTTTATCGAGCAGGATCTGAACGTAATCAAGCCTGCCCCGCTGCTCGTAAACGCTCTGAAAACGTTCGCCGGCGGTATCGTCAGCGGCATATGCCGAACGCACCGCAACGGCGCCGATCGCTCCGATGCAACAGATCAGAAAAATCAGAAAATATCTCATCGCAGATACCCTCCCCCATGATAGCTATCCGTGTTTCGCGAGCAGTCGGGCTGAATAATAAACAAAGAGAATGATGTTGCAGCTGACGAGCAGCGTTACAATGAGAAGTATCGCGAACCTTAGCTTATCCATACGTCGCGCGGACAAACTCCGGGTAGATCAGGCGCGTCATTTCTTTGCGGGGGCGGCGTTCTTTTCGGTAACCGCGATAAGCGCCCAATCCGCGTACGCGCGCGTGCAGATCAGTTCAATATAATAGTATTTCCGTTCTTTCTCGTCGAGACCGTTAACCCTGAGAAAATATCCATTCTGCACGGGGACGATCTCTCCGTCAAGTGGCGTAATATTCGCGTGGCCGCGCCCGGCGAGAAAAGCCGTTACCTTTTCCTTGACCGCTCCGTCAAACGTCGCGGCAGGGTCGTTCTGGGCACGCGCGCAGGGAATCGCTCCGCAAAAAAAAGCCATCGCGACGACCGTCGCCACGACGAGGACAATGCCGGTTACTCTTTTTTCCACACGCTCCTCCTTAACAGCTTCTCTTATTTGTTCCGTCGAGCCCAGGCTTTGCGTAACGCCGCGCTGATCTTCCGCTTCGTCGCTGCCGCGTGCCGCCTACCGAACATCGGGTTGCCGTCACCGCAGAGCGTCCTCGAAAGCTTGCGCAGCGTCGCTTTCGAATGCCGTTTGCCGTACATCGAATTCTTCTTCCCGCGCTGTGCCAGGCTTATTTTATTCTTCGTCGCTTCGCTCAGGTGTCGTTTCATATCGCTCCCGTTTTTAATAGAACTTTTTTGAGGGTCGCTGCCACGATAGATCCGCCTCTTATGAGTAGAATACTACACCGCGACAGGATAAGCAAGGGATTTGAATACTCCGGGGCGTACATCCGCTGATCGCCGGCAAGAAAGCGACAAAAAATGACCGCCACCGACGGTGACGGTCATTTCTGATACATAGCCCCAACCGGATTTGAACCGGTGTTTTTACCGTGAGAGGGTAACGTCCTAGACCAGGCTAGACCATGGGGCCCTATCTCTCACAAAATACGCGAATTAAATAAATGCGCGGGGTGGGACTTGAACCCACACAGCCGAAGCCATATGCCCCTCAAACATACGCGTCTGCCAGTTCCGCCACCCGCGCAAAGAAAGAATTATGTTAAAATATAGCACACCTGCCGCGTCTTGACAACAAGAAAGAGGGAAGAATTATTGATTTTCCGGTTGGGCCGCAGGCGCCGCTTCCGACTGGGGCGCCCACCCTTCGGTCAGGATCTTATGGTAGAGCTTCTCGTCAGTCTGTTTCAGCACTTTCGGGCTGACGACGAGATATGATATTTTGTTATCCTGGAAAAGTTTTGTCAGCGGAGGCGTATGGAAACCCCCGGCTATCAATACGGCAAAGTTGACCCCTTCCGCATCCATGTATTTTTTTGCGTTGTTCATGAAAATATCGTCTCTTTTTCTCGCGACCGTATAAAAATCCCTGACGCTCGGCATAACCTTATCGATCGCTCCCGTATCGTCGGGAACCGTGCGGTTGAGTTTGTACTTTGCGGCCTGGCTATTAACGAATCGCGCCCACGCCGGTATGTTAAAATTGCCTTCATTCTGTTTATAATACTCGAAGTCATCGGGCGAAAGCTGCAGATTGATGAAACCTTCGAGAAACTCGACATCTTTTGAAATGCGCAGAAACCGTTTCGCTTCCTCGTCGGTCACCAGCGCCTGCTCGACCTTTTCCTGGATATTTTTGAGCTCTTTGAAAAGAGCGGCGGAATCGAGACTTTCGTAAACGGCTATATAGCGTATGTATTTCTCGAGATTCGGATATTTCTTCAGGTCGGCTTTATTATCGGCGATGACATCTTTCAAATAGTTATGGTATTGGGCCGGCGTCAGTTTGCCGGCTTTGAAATCGACGCTGCGGGTAAGCATCTCACCCATCGCGGCCTGATCCATTTTTTTACTCAGAAGATCGATGACTTCGGCACGTTCTTTTTCTACCAGCGTAAAATCGATCTCTTTTTCTATACGCGTCGTGTCCATAAGCTTCTTGAAATTAGGATATGCGCCGAGATCGATCTTCCGCTGCCGGGTGGTATCGTCGAGATAGCGCGTATAATCGGCGAGCCCGACCGTGGCGGCTTTAAACCCGACTCTCATATCGTCCAGCTCTTTTGCTTCCTTGGTGTAGATCCGGGGCTTAAGCACGTTGATGAACCCCGCGATAGTCTTGATGTACGCCAGGGCCTCGTCCTTGCCTTTATCAACGCCCAGGAATGCGACCATATTCTGGTCGTAAACGCCGCGATCTTCGATGCCCTGAAGCTTCATCGGATAATCCGAAGCGATATTCAGGTACTCTTCTCCCGCGATGATCCCTTCCCGCAGCGCTTTATCGGCGTTCTGCTTTCTCGTCTCGAGCGGCGCATTCTCCCGGTAATGGTTCAGCGAAACGTCCCGCGAACCTCCCTCAACGAGTATCAGGTAAAGCCCGTATTTGTTGATCAGCTCCTCGAGAATATCGGCTGCGTTTTTCTGGGCTTCATAATTGGTATGCGCGTCCTGGATGTGTACGATCAGCTTGTCGCCACCGCCGTCATACGTCTCGATGATCCTGCCGAATTCGGATGAAAATTTGATCTCGCCCGGCCGGATGACCCGTTTCGTTTTAGCGGAAATATCTTTTCCGGCACTTGCCGGCACCGCACCCGTCGCATCACCGCGCGCAGGGACCGCCCGCCCGCCGCAGAACAGGACCGTGACCGCCAGTACCAATACCGCAATCCGACGCAGATTTTTCATTTCATATCTCCTTGATGGGCTTACCATCCTATCCGTCCACCTATTTGAAAAGTCACGTCAGGAGTTGAATCGGCGAAACAGTTCTCTACCACCGCAATATGATAACTTGATCGTTCGGTAAACTGGTAATTCAGGCCGAGCGCCAGCTCGCCCGCTGCGTTGTCCAGCGGCTCCGTACCTGTCTTAGGATACGGCGTTGAATGGAACGTGCCCTGCACAACGCTCGAAAAACGTTCGGTGAAACAATACTCGCCCGCCAGCATGCCGGAGAGAATATATTTTTTCGTCCGGAGATCGCTTAAAAAAGACGGCCGGGGAATATAGACCGCACTGCCGTTCGCATACGCGAAGAACCGGCCGAATCTTTTATCAAGAAGAAGGCCGAAACCATAATCGCATTTACCGCTGCCGAGATATTTATCCGTCGATCCCGTCGGGATCTTCACCGCGGCGCGCGCCGAGATCCGCGGCAGAGCCCCGGTCTCATCACGGATCATATACTTTGCGTTCACCGCCACGTCCCCGATGCCATCGACCGGTTCGCGCAGCGAAACCAGGTCCTGATAATTATGCTGAAGGCTGTAGTTGAACTGATACTTGTCGGTCTTGCGCCTGGCGCCGACGGCGGTCGCTCCAACCCCGCGCTCAAAATTAGAAATAAAGGTGTCGAGATACCCTTTCGAAAGAACCAGATACGGAACGTCAAGGCTCACTTCGGCATTTTCAAGGATCCCATAACGAAGACCGAGATTATACCGGTTGACTTCCATGTCAGCCTTGACGATATACTCTTCGCCGGGCCAGGTTGACTTATTAACGATAACGTTCGAAACGGTATAATCGAACGTGGTGTCGAGCTTCTTTTCGGCGACAACCCCCGCACGCTCCTGACCGAAAGCGTACCAGAAGAGATAGAGCGGCATCTGGTTCCTGATCGCCATCGGCCCGCGCGGATTCACATTCTCATAAGCGTGGCAGGCGCAGGCTGCCGCTATCCACAAAAAGCAAAATACGACAATCGTCTTTTTCAGCGACACCGATCTCCGTCTGAATGCGCTATGGCTATTATTTTAGATAGTACTGAATCTATTTTATTCTACTCTATCGGTTAGGATACGTCAAGCAAACATTATGCGTGCCGCTCTGCATGCGGCACAAGCTGCCTGATTGACAAAATAAATTCTTTGCTATATACTGAAAATATGAAGATACGCGCCCGATACACCCTCCAGCAACGGATAGCGACCCTCATGATCATTTTCTCCCTTATCTTTATCAGCGCCTTCTGCGCTATCCAGGTAAAAAATCAGATGACCGCGGTCAATAACTTTAACCTTTACCGGGCGCGCCTGAGCGCGCTCGTGGTCAAAAATAATCTTGAGCGGGTGCTCGGTGACCATGACGCCGCGATCGCGGCGGAACCGGTACCGGCCTTTGCCGGCGCGCTCGCCTCGCTTAAGAAAAACGCTATCATAGAAGAAGCGACCATATTCACGACAAAATGCGAGATCGTAACCTCCCTCGAAACATCCGGCGAAGATCGCAAGATCAAACCGGCAGATTACCGGATCATCGAGGAGTACGCGTCTGCGCCGCGCAATGATTCGTGGTTCATCCCGAATATCGATCAGGCCCGCGGCGTCATCGATCTTTATATCCCCCTGCTTAAAAGCGCGCAGGCGCTGTATATCGCCAAACTCTCATTCTCGCTGGGTAATATTGAAGGGGCTCTCAAACAGGTCTATATC
>JBAWYO010000055.1:0-9765 GCA_037143495.1 Candidatus Omnitrophota bacterium
CAATAAGTCAGCTCGGGCATAGGCCCGACGCCACGGGTATCTATATCCGGTCATTTGAGACAAAGCCTGGCGGCATAGGAACAACCGTTGTCCGGTGGATATCCCGGCACATCGCGCACCCACACGAAAAGATTGTATGGATAGGTGATGTCGATGTGAGTGTCGTAGCGTTATTTGCTCATTGTTATGCCCATAGGATCTTTTCGTGTGTATGTGTCTCGACGTTTGAACATGCGATGCCTATTTCGGTTCTTACCCCGGCGATGTTCGATGATCAGCAGGCGTGGGTCCCGGTCTCGAGCGTGGAGGCCTATGCATTGTGGAGCGCAGAGCATGCGAGCTCCGGGCATACGATGATCATGGGTATCGTCTCTCCTGAGCTTGAGCCTGACAACGTGGTGGATGTGTGATCTTGCGCGTGCAAGAGGCTTGCGGTGCGTTTCTGTTTGTGTGATAATACAACTGCGTTTTTCGATCTTATGTGGAGGCATAGAGGCAATGCACAACGTCAACGATCTTCCTTTAAAGAGCGCTGATCCCGTGCCGGCATCCCCCAAGCGCGGAATATCAAAGAGTGAAATAAACGCGCTCCCGCTGAAGGCGTACACCGGCCCTGTTCACGTGATAGATTCTGACATAAAAATGAGCGAGGCCGCGCGCGCTCTCGCCAGCGAGAAGGTCCTGGGGTTTGATACGGAGACGAGGCCGACCTTTAAAAAAGGTGAAGCGTATCCGCCTTCGCTGATCCAGCTTGCCGCTCATGACAGGGTATATTTATTCCAGCTGCGACATCTTACGTTGTATGAGCCGCTTGCCGGTATTTTTGCCGACAAGAATGTGCTGAAAACAGGTATCGCGGTCGGTGATGACATTAAGAAATTGAGCACGGTATTCGTTTTTGAGCCCGACGGATTTGTCGAGCTGGCGGGCCTGGCGTCTACGGCGGGAATAAAGAACGCGGGAATACGCGGCCTGGCCGCTTTTCTGCTTGGGTTCAGGATATCTAAAGGGGCACAGTGTTCCCGCTGGGACGCCCCGGCGCTGACGCGCGCGCAGATAGCCTACGCGGCTACCGACGCGTGGGTATGCAGGGAGATCTATTTCGCGCTGCTGGATAGCGCAGGCGGAAAGGATCGCGCGACCCAGAATATAAAAAAGGAGACTCGATGTCCTTGAGAAAGGCAAAGATGCGGAACGTCACTTTAACGGTTATTGCTCTCTTGTGGATGGTCGCAAGCTCATGTGCGGGAACCCCGGATGAGGCTTACGAAAAAGGAGTGGCGTATTCCCGGCAGGGGAATTATGACCAGGCGTTGATCGAATTCAACAATGCTTTCGATGGATCGCCAAAAGACGCGTACACTTTTGGCGGCCGGGGGAATGTCTATCTCTGTAAAGGTAACTTCGATCAGGCTATTGCCGACTGCACCAAGGCCGTTGAGCTGATGCCCGAGTATGGTTCCGGCTATCAGTACCGGGCGTACGCGTATCTCGCTACGGCGGAATATACTAAGGCGTGGTCCGATGTGCGACGTGCCGAAGCACTGGGGATTATCATTGATCCCGTTTTTCTTGATGGCTTAAAGAAAGTGTCGGGAAAGGATCGATAAGAGGGAATCGGACGGGATCATAAAAAGCAGGTTTCACGAACGTACAACAGAAAGGCGGACCCATGAGAGAATGGATCATGTCAGCGGTGGTAGCGGTTGTTCTGATGAGTACGGCGATGGCATCGGCGGGGTGCGGCGGGTGCTGCGGCGGTTCGTCTTCGGCAGCCCCGGCGTCGTGCGTGACGTGTGGTAAGACGCTTGATGCGACTACGGCGAACGCTGCTTCTGCGGCGACGGGCAAGAACGGCATCTCGTGCGCCAGCTGCGCTAAAACGGGAACTTCCCAAAAGACCGTTTGCCCGAAAAAAACCTCGGGCAACAAAGGATATATCGTCGGTTCGGGAAAATAGCCCAAAGCGATAGCCATTCTATAACGACCATCTGCGGCAACAACAGTCGCAGATGGTCGTTATGCATTTAACCCTTTTAGCATGAACGTGGGGCGCAGGGTTGACAGCACAACCCGTTTGTGATATAGTGAAACCGTTTCCAATAAGCAGTAAAGCAGGTGGTTTTTCGCCAACCGCAACACTGGTCACCAAAAACCAGAATCGGCTGACAAGATTCTGGTTCTGCATTTTTTGGGCTAAACTACCGCTGGATATAATTCTTCTTTTTTCGGTCTGAGCGACCTTAAGTATATCTCACCACTACCATCCCTATGACGGGATGCTTATACGGAGGAGTGAATTTTATGGGCATTAAAAAGACGGCAACGATCGATGGCAATACGGCAGCGGCGCATGTAGCGTACGCGTTCAGCGAAGTGGCCGCGATATATCCTATTACGCCTTCATCGACGATGGGCGAGCTCGCCGACGAGTGGGCGGCTAAAGGCAAGAAGAACATTTTCGGCCAGGTTGTCGACGTCGCCGAGATGCAGTCGGAGGCGGGCGCGGCGGGCGCGGTCCATGGATCGCTCTCGGCAGGCGCCTTGACGACGACCTTCACCGCGTCGCAGGGGCTGCTCCTCATGATCCCCGATATGCACAAGATCGCCGGCGAGATGCTCCCGGCGGTTTTTCATGTCTCAGCCAGGGCGCTGGCCGCGCAGTCACTCTCGATCTTCGGCGACCATTCGGACGTTATGTCGGTACGCAACACCGGGTTCGCGATGCTGGCAGCCGCTTCGGTCCAGGAGACGATGGACCTCTCCGCGGTTTCCCACCTTGCCACGCTCGAATCAAGAATACCTTTCGTTAATTTCTTCGACGGATTCAGGACCTCGAGCGAGATCCAGAAGGTCGAAATGATCGACTACGAGACGCTCGCGTCGATGCTTGATATCAAGTACGTTGAAGCATTCAGAGAGCTTGCCCTTAATCCCGATAAACCTTTCGTCAAGGTCGGCGCCCAGAACCCCGATGTCTATTTCCAGGGGCGCGAGACCGTCAATAAATATTACGAAGCGGTGCCCGGTATCGTGAAGAAATATATGGACCTCGTCGCGCAAAAGACCGGCAGGAAGTATAAGCTTTTCGATTATGTCGGCGCTCCGGATGCCGAGAAGATCATTATCTCGATGGGCTCCTCGTGCGATACGATCGAGGAGACGATCAATTATCTCGTGAAAAAAGGCGAGAAGGTCGGCGCCATCAAGATCAGGCTTTACCGGCCGTTCTCTGTTGAAGATTTTAAGAAGGCGGTACCCGCGTCGGTCAAGAAAATCGCGGTCCTCGACAGGACCAAAGAACCGGGCTCGATCGGCGAGCCGCTCTACCTTGATGTCGTCGCCGCGCTGCAGGGGCGTAACCTCAAGATCATCGGCGGCAGATACGGCTTGAGTTCCAAGGAATTTACGCCGGCGATGGCCAAGGCGGTCTTCGATCACCTCGATCACGCGGCATTCCATGACTTCACGGTCGGGATCAACGACGACGTATCGAAACGGTCGCTGGCGGTCGACGATTCGATCGACACCGAGCCGGCGGGCGTCAAGCGCTGCATATTCTGGGGGTATGGGTCGGACGGTACCGTTGGCGCCAACAAGAACTCGATCAAGATCATCGGCGACAACACCGATATGTATGTCCAGGGGTACTTCTCCTACGATTCGAAAAAGTCCGGCGGTATCACGATCTCGTACCTGCGTTTCGGTAACGAGAAGATACAGGCGCCGTACCTGATCAACAAGGCCGATTTCATCGCGCTGCATAATCCCGCCTACATCGGCAGGTACGATATCCTCGAGTCGATCAAAGACGGGGGGACGTTCCTCCTTAACTCAGAATGGTCGAACGAAGAGGTCTTAAGCAAGCTCACCTGCGCGATGCAGGATATCCTCATCAAGCGGAAGATAAAATTCTACAATATCAATGCCCTCAAAATAGCCCAGGAGGTTGGTCTGGGTTTACGGATCAATTCGGTCATGCAGGCCGCCTTCTTTAAGGTCTCCGGCGTGCTCGAGGAGACGAAGGCGATCCAGCTCATCAAGGACGCGATCAAGAAGACCTACCAGAACAAGGGCGAGAACGTCGTCAAGATGAACTGGAACGCGGTCGACCGCACCAGTGACGCCCTGAAGAAAATAGAGCTTCCTGTTTCGCGCGATAAGATCGCTGGCGCCTGCGTTCCCGAGGTCATGATATCCTCCGACGCCAGCGTTTTCGCGAAAAATGTTATCGACAAGATCATGCACCTTAAAGGGGACGAGATCCCTGTCTCGGCGATGCCGATCGACGGCGTTATTCCTTCCGGCACAACGATCCTTGAGAAGCGGGGTATAGCGACCTTCGTGCCGCGCTGGATCCCCCAGAATTGTATCCAGTGCGCGCTCTGCGCGATCTCCTGCCCTCACGCGGCGGTCAGGGTTAAGCAGATCGAGCCCGCGGCGCTGACGAACGCCCCGAAGACCTTTGTGACGCTCGATTCGAAGACAAAGAACGATAAGAACTTGAAATTCAAGGTTCAGATCTATACCGAAGACTGCACCGGCTGCGGCAACTGTGTGAATATCTGCCCGACCAAAGAAAAATCACTCGTATTTAAGCCGATCGAAGGCGAGCGCGCGGCGGGAGAGACGGCGAATGCCCTCTTTTTTGACGCGTTGCCCGACAATATCCTCGATGGCGCGCCGATCAGTAGCGTTAAGGGCAGCCAGTTACGTACGCCGTTATTCGAGTTCTCAGGAGCCTGCGGCGGTTGCGGCGAAACGCCGTACGTCAAGCTCGTGACCCAGCTCTTCGGCGAGCGGATGATGATCGCGAACGCTACCGGGTGTTCGTCAATATTCGGCGGGACATTCCCGACGATCCCGTACACCAAGACTAAGCAGGGAAAAGGGCCAGCCTGGGCAAACTCGCTCTTTGAGGATAATGCCGAGTACGGGTACGGGATGCGCCTGGCGGTCGATACGAACAGAAAATATTTGAAGTCGCTGCTCGGGGAGCTTGCTTCCGGTGCTGTTTCGGGTGAGCTTAAGGGGGCGATCGGGAAGAATTTCGAGCTCTGGGAGAAAACCGGTGAAGAAGCGATGGCCGCCGCTTCGCTGACGAAAGCGCTCCTTAAGAAAGAAGCGGCTTTGGCGTCAAAAGAGGCAAAGGGGCTCTTCGAAAAGGTGATATCCCTCCAGGATAATATCGTCAACCGCTCGATATGGTGCCTTGGCGGCGACGGCTGGGCCTACGATATCGGGTACGGCGGCCTGGACCATGTGCTCGCCCAGAACAGGAACATCAAGATCCTCGTTCTTGATACCGAAGTCTATTCGAACACCGGCGGGCAGGCATCGAAGTCGACGCCGTTGGCCGCGGTGGCGAAGTTCGCGACCTCCGGGAAGAAGACCGGCAAGAAGGACCTGGGGCTCATCAGTATGAGCTACGGGTACATTTATGTCGCGTCCGTGTCATTGGGCGCGAACCAGATGCAGACGATTAAGGCGCTCCTCGAGGCCGAGGCGTATGACGGGCCCGCGATCGTGATCGCGTACGCGCCCTGCATCGCGCACGGTATCGATATGAGCACCACCTATGAAAAAGAAAAGAACGCGGTATTGTCAGGGTACTGGCCGCTCTACCGTTTCGATCCGCGCCTGAAGGCCGAAGGTAAGAGCCCCTTTACGCTCGATAGCAAAGATTCCAAGATCGACCTCAAGGAATTCATCATGAGCGAGGTGCGGTACAATACCTTGCAGCGGCAGTTCCCGGAGATAGCGGAGAATCTCTATAAACAGGCGGTCGATTTCAAGAAGAACAAGAACGAAGATTTAAAGAAGCTCGGTACGCAGCAGTAGTGTACAGGGAACACCGAACCCCTCCGCGACAAATACTGTTGCGGAGGGGTTTTATTTTGCTTACAATGGGTGCATGATGACAAAAGCCGAAAGGCTGCGGGGAATAGCGGTCATGCTGCTCTTATTTCTTCTCTTCTCCCTGCGTCCGCATACCGGCGCCGGGAAAGCGGGATCTCCCGTCCTGCCGAAGGACCTGACCGGCGACGCATCCTGGTACCGGGGGTTCATTATCGCGGGCGACAAGTTTTTTATCGATGGATATTACGCGGCGATGTGGGGTGTGCCGCTGGGCACCAGGGTCCGGGTTATGGACCTCGAGAACGGCAGATCGATCGTTGTTATCGTGAACGACCGCGGTCCGAATAAGCGTTTTGTGGAAAAAGGACGCATTATAGATCTGGCGGCAAAAGCGTTCCGCGATCTCAACGGTGATTTTAAGGCGAGTACGATACGCGTGAAACTCGAGATCCTTCAGTAAAGCGATCGAACGTGGAATTGCGTGTCACCAGTAGGGGGGGCTTCTGAATTCTACGCTGCAACAGGAAATATTCGGTGTGATCGCCGGATTTGTAGTAATCGGTGCGTGCATTCTTACGGCTCGTTTTTTTACCAGATTCAGCGATGTTACCTTTGATCCCGATAAACGAATGGGCTATATTGACGGGTTGAGGGGGTTTTTGGCATTGGGCGTTTTTTTACATCACTACATGGTCACCTACTACTTTCACCTGACGGGTGTATGGCAATGGCCGTCGTCCCGGTTTTATGCCATGATCGCTCAGGTCGGCGTCGCTCTCTTTTTCATTATTACCGGTTTTCTTTTTTGGCATCGGATACTGGTTCGCCGGGGGCGGGTTAAGTGGGGGCACCTCTACGTATCCAGGATTTTTCGTTTGACACCATTGCATTGGGCCGGCGTGATTCTCTTGCTGGCGGCCGTTGCGATCGCCGGCGATTTTACCATGATGGTTCCGATGCGCTCGCTCGCGGTACAAGCGGTCAGGTGGTTCTTTCTCATCGGAGCGCCGGATATAAACGCTGTGAGCGGGACGCGGTATATATGCGCCAATGTTTATTGGACACTCAGATATGAGTGGTTCTTTTATCTAATGCTGGTTTTCTTCGCGGCGGTTATCCGTATGTCTAAAAAAGTTTCCTGGGCGGTATGGGCGCTTGCCGCAGTTGTTTTTACGGCGGCAAAGTTGAATTTAAATATTTCTTTTCTAGGCATCAAGACCGTTTTTTTTATCTTTTTTTTAGCGGGAGCTCTTTGCGCAGCAGCATTCGAACAAAAAACAATACGCCTATGGGCACAACATGGTTTTGCCGCCATACTATCCCTGGTCGCGCTTCTTTCGACTTTTATATTCTTTAAAAGCGCCTATTCAATTAAGCCGGCTATCCTCATGATGATATTTTTCTTTCCTATAGCGGCGGGGAACCGTTTTTTTACGTTTTTAAAAAAACCGGCGTTGCTGTTGTTGGGGGAGATAAGCTATAGCATGTATCTTTTACATGGTTTTTTGTTGTATATTGTTTTTACCTTTCTATTCCCGGGGTTCATGCGGCATCCGGTATCTCTTTATGCGTTATCGGCAGGGATGGCCGGCACCGGGGTTCTTCTGGTAGGAGTAGCGTACCTATCGTTTGTGATGATCGAAAGACCTGGTATCGATCTTGGTAAAAAACTATCCCGGCGGCTGATAAAATAGAACGTTGAGAAGCTATAGTGCCGGGAATAAAGGAGGAGGAATATATGAAGGTTGTCGCGATCAACGGTAGCGCGAGGAAGAACGGCAATACCTCGCTGCTTATCGGTAAGGTTTTTGAGGGGCTGCGCAAAGAGAAGATCGAATGTGAAGAGATCCAGCTTGCCGGGCATGCGGTCCGGGGATGTACCGCCTGCCGGGCATGTTTTTCGAGAAAGGACCGGCGTTGCATTACGGATGATATCGTCAACGAGTGCCTCGCGAAGATGGTCGAGGCTGACGGGATCATTCTCGGTTCGCCGGTCTATGTCGCGGACGTCTCTTCCGAAATGAAGGCGCTGATCGACCGCGCCTGCCTTGTCTCGAGAGCTAACGACAATTTTCTCCGGCGCAAGGTCGGCGCCGCTGTTATCGCTGTGCGCCGGGGCGGGGCGATCCATGCGTTCGATACGATCAATCATTTTTTTACGATCGCTGAGATGATCGTCGTCGGCTCCTCCTACTGGAATTTTGCCTTCGGCCGTGATATCGGGGATGTTGCCAAAGACGACGAGGGGATGCAGACGATGCAGGTCCTCGGCGAGAACATGGCCTGGTTGATGAAAAAGATAGCCGGATGACATAGCGATGGTGCGGTGAAAACGACGGGAGGATCGATGAAAAGATTGGTATTTCTATCAATAGGGGTAATGCTGATCCTGCGCGCGGGCACCGCTTGCGCGCTTGAGTTTTCAGCGGATATGGTCTGCGCGAGCAGGGAAGGGAATTTTTCCGGAAAGATATGCGTCGCCGAAAATAAAGTGCGCAGCGAAATGATGGGGATGGTCAGTATTGTCCGCCTCGATAAGAAGGTAACCTGGGTCATGATGCCGGGGCAGAAGATGTATATGGAACAACCGATAAGCCCGATGATGGTTGCGGGCGCATCTGAAAAAATGCCCGGAGAGATCGAACGGAAATTCCTCGGCAATGAAACCATCGACGGAAGGAACGCGGCGAAATATCGCATCGAGGCCGAAACCGGCGGCGTGCAGCAGGCAATCCTGCAGTGGAGCGATACGGCCACTTCGGTACCGCTCAAAGTCAGCGCCGAAGACGGCAGCTGGTCGGTGGAATATAAGAATCTTAAGGTCGGTCCTCAGGACGCTGCCGTTTTTGAGCTGCCGGAGGGCTATAGTAAATTCGCGATGCCTGACATGAATGGCGTTGCCTCTATGTTCGGCGGGAAGTAAGGTGCGGTATCTTTTAATAAGATATGGAAAGGGGTTTGCGTTCTGCCTAAAAGACTTGACAAATAAAGCCAACGATTTATAATAGATCAGGTAGCACGACGATGTGCTATTAAATTGACAAAGGCGTTCGCGAGAACGCCTTGTCCTTTAAAAATTGCTCAATTTCTTTTATTTTCGTTTCCGTGGGGCGGAAATAAAAGAGAGCGGGGGAACCAGGAACACGATCCGGTGGGTCTTGGGGCGAATATCGTGCGAACGCAGATTAGGGTTACTCGACCCGAGCCCGACAGCTAACCTCGTCAGCTTGTTATGAGAGAACACACCAGAGAATGCGTTCTCTGGTTTTTATTTTTACGGGAGAGTGAGCATGATCAGAGAGCTGCTTGAAGTATCGGTTTTTTCGATGGTCCTGATCGCCCTGGCTATTCCTCTGGGAATGTATCTGGGGATGGTCTTCAAAGGCCAGCGGACGTTCATGGACTCCGTCGTCGGGTCGCTCGAGAAATTTCTGTATAAGCTTTTCGGCGTTGACCCGAACGAAGAGATGAATTGGAAGACCTATACCTGGAACCTGGTTGTCTTCACTATCTGGGGTTTCATCGTCCTCTTCCTGATACAGGTCTTCCAGAACAGGTTGCCGTTCAACCCCCAGCATTTTCCCGCGCTCTCCTGGCACCTGGCGATAAATACCGCTGTTTCTTTTGCCACGAACACCAACTGGCAGGCCTACGGCGGCGAAACGACGATGAGTTATTTCACGCAGATGTTCGGCCTGACCGTCCAAAATTTCCTTTCCGCGGCGGCAGGGATGGCCGCCTGCGTTGCCCTGCTGCGGGGATTTGTCCGCCACTCCACCGAATTCATCGGGAATTTCTGGTCTGACCTTTCGAAGAGCGTTCTCTATGTCCTCCTGCCGCTCTCGATCATGGTCTCGCTCGTTCTCGTTTCTCAGGGGGTCGTTCAGACGATGCGCCCGTACATCT
>JBAWYO010000056.1:0-9593 GCA_037143495.1 Candidatus Omnitrophota bacterium
GGTCAAGGCAACGCTTCACTGGGTTTCGGCGCGGCATGCCGCTACCGTGCGCGTGCGGCTCTATGACCGTCTTTTCACTAAACCGAATCCCGAAGACGCGCCGGCAGGGGAGGATTATAAAGCCAATATGAACCCCGGATCGCTGACGATGATAGATTCCTGCATGATCGAGCCCTCAGCAGTTGACGCGCGACCGGCGGCCCGTTATCAGTTCGAGCGCCTGGGATACTTTTGCGCCGATGTTAAAGACTCTCTCCCCGGCAAGCCGGTTTTTAACCGTATCGTAACCTTGAAAGACACCTGGGCTAAGATCGAGAAAACGCTCAAGAATAAACCTGTCACCGAACAAAAACGATAAAAGTATCTGCCGTGTTCACCCGCGCTTAATCTCTCCAACCGAAGCTGCTAGCACCTATCATACTGGTATATAGCGCCTTATTATAGTACTGAACTTACGCGGCATCGGCGGGCATGGAATGCGCCGCGTATGTTAGGAAACCGTAAAAACTTGACATTTGTTTTTTGATAGGCTATTATTTAAATAATAATTATAACCGAAAGGTAATGATGCCCTCAGGGACGCGAGAGAGAAGAAAGAAGGGATTTGGCTCTGTTCTCAAGAGATATTTCATTCCTATCGCCGTCGCGTGTTCTGCCGTTATCTTTTTCCTCAGCTATAATACCTACCTTGTCGACCATTCACTCTCAGACCTGAAATTCGCGCTCGATCAGACCGCGCGGGCGCAGACGCTCGGCGATGCCGGAAAAGTCGGCGTGCTCCTGGACGATATGCTCATAACCGAAATGGCAACGCCGGGCACTAATCCGAACGCCCTCAATGTCGCGAGCCTGGAATTCGCGAAAAATATCGTTAATAAAGGGGCGATCAAGGAACAGGTCAGGGATGCCGAGTTCCTGCTGGGAAAGATCGTCAGGAAAAAGGAGAAGGCGCGGGGCAGCTGGTTGCTGGCTTTTGACCGCATGAATGACGATCTGCAGCGGGCGATCAGGTTCATCACCAAGGAACTGCCCCGGGGGGCCGCGCGTCCTGAACTCTTCAAGGCGGGCCGGGAAGAGGATACATCACTCCTGGCCGCGGCCGGCGGCTATGAGGCGAATTGGCAGCTTAAAGATGCCCTGCGCACGTATGAAGAGTTTATAGAAAAATATCCGGAGTATAGGGACGTACGAGGTGTGCGGCTCAAGATCGCCGGCCTCTCTATGAAAGCAGGCGATCTGCGGCAGGCGAGAAGCGTCTATGAAAGATTGATCCGGGAATCGCCGGAATCGGATGAGGCGAAGATCGCCGAGCGCGCGCTTGAGAAGATCGAGCAACGCTCCCGTAAACGTCCCGAAAAGGAGAAGCTGGAGACGTTGGTCTCGACCTTTGTCGGGAAAGAGCCGATGCAATCGCGCGCGAGGGAGCTGGGTATGGCCGATGCCTATCTCGATACGCTTGATGACGACACCAAAAACATGGTCATGCAGGTAATGCGGGGCGAGGGGGATATCCGTTCCTCTTTGATCCCCAGGGCCGGGATAGAGATCCTGAACAAAGCCAAAGCGTACGATGACGGCTGGATGTTGCAGGAAGCCCAGGAATGGTATGAGAAATTTATCAGCGCGTACCCTCTCTACGAAAAGATCGTCCTGGTCAAGGTGCGGCTTGGCGGGGCATACCTGAGAGCGCGCCAGTATCAGAAAGCGCTTTCGTACTATCGGTCGATCCTCGCCGAGTATCCGCATGCTGACGAAAGTGCCTTGATCCAGAAGCTTATTGATAAAACGAAAGAGATCATTTCGGTATCACAAAAACGTGTCACGCTCATTGAGGAGATCAAACAGATACAGTCGGCTCCCGAGCTGGCCCAGGCGTATTATGATCTCGGGGTCGTTGACGTCTATTGCTTTGATCTTGACGGAGCGCGGTCGGCATTTGAAAAAGTGATAGGGTTCCTCCCGGGGACCGAGCTCGCGAAGAGGGCGGCTTTTAACCTCGGGTGGGTCTATAAATACCAGCTCAAATGCGATAAGGCCGTTGACGTATTTCTTAAAATCGTTGAGGGATATCCGCAGGACCCGATAGCCGCTGCGTGCCGGTACCAGATCGCCGACAGCTATTACAAAGCGAATAAATTCGAGGCCGCGGCGAAGAATTACGAAGCGTTTGCCGAGCAATATCATGAACTCGACGCCGCGCCGGTCGTGATGCTGCAGGCGGGCTATACCTATCTTTATGATCTTCATGATCCGCTGCGCGCGTCCGAGGTTTTTAAAAAGCTCTCCACCCTTTTTTCGGAGACGGATGTCGCGAATTATGTTTCGGTTAATCTGACACCGGTAACGGAGCGGTCATACCGGGATTACGGGTTTATCCTGCTGCGGGACGGCCGGATCGAAGAAGCGAAAGAGGCTTTTAAAAAAGCGCTCGTTATTAATAACCAGGACGCCTGGGCGTATTCAGGCCTGGGCAGCGCGAATATCCTGCTGGTCATGATGGAAGAAGGGGTCGCGTCGGCGGTCGAAGGCGTTAAGAAGACGACCGACGAGTATACGTATGCCGCGCTCGCTTTCTCGTATGATGAGAGCGGGGAGTACCTTAAAGCGATAGAACAGTATAAGCTTTCAACCGTCAGAAATCCGCGCTATTTCGTTTCGCATTATAATCTGGGCAGGGATTACGCGATCATCGGATGGTATGACTACGCGATACAGGAATTCAAGGAAGCGGTTAAAATACTCCCCGATTTTGCCCAGGCGCACAATAACCTCGGGTGCGCTTACTGGAACCGGGGCAATATCGTTGACGCCGAGTTTGAGTTCAAGACAGCGATCGCGCGCAAGCGGGATCTTGTCGAGGCCCGCTATAATCTCGGCGTTCTCTATGAAGCGAGCGGAAAATATTCGAAAGCTGTCGACTGTTTTACGCAGGTGCTTAAGGTCCTTCCCGATTCCGAGATGACGAAAAAACACCTTGAGCGGGTGCAGGAGAAGATGAAAGAATGACCGCGCGGAACATGTTTCACGTTGGTATCTTTCTGGCAATACTAGTCGGCCCGGTGTGTGGGGTATCGGCGCTGCAGGCTGCCGACGCAGCCGATAACGGCGCCGCGCAGGAGAGCCGGGCGATAGACGTAACCGACGTCTCCGATGTTGTTAAAGCGGGCCAGGATATGGTCACTCAGGAACGCCAGCAGCTCCAGCAGGCTGAAAAAGCCGCCGGAGAAAAAACTAAGAGTGCGGAAGAAAAGGAAACCCAGGCCCGGCAGGACGCCTATCAGCAGAAGATAGTCCAGGAAGCTGAAAACCGCCGGGCGCTGACAACCGTAGAGCGGCAGCTTCAGCGGGAGCGGTTCAGGAGAGAGATCATGGCCGCCGGGGGACGGGAAGCGGTCGTCCCTTTTAAACTTAAGAGACGGTTCGCGATGCGCGCGAGCCAGACGTATGACGATAACGTTTTTTTGAGTAAAACAGAAAAAAAGACCGACTATATAACAAAAATATCGCCATCGGTTCTTTTCTCGCTGAGCTCAAAATATATCGGCTTGGACGCTAATTATGTGTGCGATATCACCAGATACCAGAATTCGTCGGGGCAGGGGGGCATGAGCCATCTTTTAATGACGTATATCAGGCCCGGCAGCCTTAAGTTGCCTTTCTTGCAGCATCACGGCGGGAAGATCGGGTTCGAGATCCAGGATGACATTCAGCCGCTCGTGACCGGCATTGCCTCCAGCGAACAGACTCAGCGGACCGAGCGGACCTCGAACCAGCTTTTTATGACCGCTGATTATTACATGAGCGAAAAAAGAACGCTCGCCTTGGAATATACCAACATCTATGAGCAATACCGGACCTCAGGAATGCGGGCAGGCAGTTATATGGAAAATGTTCTTTCTCCGACGCTCTATTTTCACGCCCGCCCGAAGTGGTCTCTCTTCGGGGGGTATTCATACGGGTCGATCAATTATATGGATGGCGGGACGAACGGGTCATCATTCCAGGCGATCCGCGGCGGTATCAGCGGGCGTCTCTTTACGAAGGTGTTGGCTCATTTTGAAGCGGGCGAAGAGTGGCGGCAGTATAAAGAGGCATCCAACGGCAGCGCCCAGAAGATGTTTTTTAAGAGCACCTTCTTTAACCGTTTTACCCAAGCGACCTCGGCGTCCCTGGAGATGAAGCATACGATCGAAGAGTCGCTTTATATGAATAACCCGTATTATCTCTCTGATTCGTTTGATCTGAATATTGAACATCACGTGAGCTATAAGACAACCGCAACGGCTGGGTTTACCTATACCCATAACAGCTATGATAAACCAGTTGTTGACAAGGGCATTGAGAAAAAACGCGCTGACAATATATATTGTTCCGACCTCGGGCTGAAATATTATTTCAGAAAATGGGGGAGCGCCGATCTTAGGTACACCTATACTCTTCGTACATCCAACTTCACCGATCTGGGGTATGCCGATAACAGGATAACCGCGGGAGTTAACGCAGATTTTTAAAAGGTGGATAATGTATAAAAAAATAAACCCGTTGATCGTTGCTGTAGCCGCAGGTGTTGTATTTTTCGCAGCCCACGGCCCGCAGAGCGCTTTTGCTGAAGAGGCGAGAAGCGCGGGCGTTGACATCTCCAGGCCCGCGTCCGCTGCCACGCTCTCGGATCTGCGCCAGGAGCAGGACGCGGCAGCCAAACGGTATCAGGAAGATATCGAGCGCCTGCAGAAGAGCCTGAGCGAGGCGCAGCAACGCGCGCAAACGTCGATCGCGGATTATGAGAACGGGCAGGCAACAAGAACCGCCCCCCAGATAATTACCCACAGCAAAGAGTCTGATATCGCGGATCTCTATGCGCGGGCATTCGAACGGTATGATCACGGAGCTTTTGATGAAGCGGCGGAACTCTTTACCTCGATTCTTAAGCTCGATCCCTTGCAGCGAAAAGCAAAGGCGTATCTCGACGATATCGCTGCGCAAAAAGATCGCGCGCGGGAAAAACCGGCCTCCCGGGCCGAGCGCGATGAAGCCCTCAAGCAGATGATGCGCCAGCTTGAGCGCGAGCCTTCCCAGCCGTCAATAGTGAACCGCCTCCCGGAGGTTGAGCGCGCCGGCGAAAAAATACAGGACCAGGATAAGCTTCGCGAAGAATTAAAGCGGCGACTCGAGGAACAGGAGCGCAGTGGCTCTTTAAAGGGACAGTATAAGCCGGCCAGGGACGGGCACGAGGAGCGCGCGCCTCTCAATGAACGGGAGCGTATCGCAGAAGAAAAGAACATCGCCGAAAAGAAGTTCGCAGCGGCACAGCAACAGAATGGCGGAGAGAAGCAGCGCATCGAGCAAGAGAAGCGGGCAGCCCTGGAAAAGGAAAGAGATGAAGAAGAAAAACGTAATGCCGAAGAGAAGCGGCTTGCGCAAGAAAAACGCGTAGAGGAACAGCGGAAAAAGGCGGAAGAGACCAAGCGCCTTGCTGATGAGAAACGCGCGGCGCTGGAAAAAGAGAGAGCCGCCGAGGAAGAGCGCCGTGCCGCTGAAAAGCAAAAAGTCGCGGAGGAAAAGCGCGTTGCTGAAGAGAAGCGCCTCGCCGAAGAAAAACGCCTTGCTGATGAGAAACGCGCGGCGCTGGAAAAAGAGAGAGCCGCCGAGGAAGAGCGCCGTGCCGCTGAAAAGCAAAAAGTCGCGGAGGAAAAGCGCGTTGCTGAAGAGAAGCGCCTCGCCGAAGAAAAACGCCTTGCTGATGAGAAACGCGCGGCGCTGGAAAAAGAGAGAGCCGCCGAGGAAGAGCGCCGTGCCGCTGAAAAGCAAAAAGCCGACGAAGAGAAAAAAAATGCTGAGGAGCAGCGGATAAAGAGAGAAGAGGTAAAACCAGAAGAGAAGACCGCGGAAACTCTTCAGCGGGAAGCGGACATCCGTGAACTCTATTTTCGCGCTAAGACTTTTTTCATTAATAACCAGCTCGAGGATTCTCTGCGGGTCTATAAGCAGATCCAGGCGATAGACCCAAGCCAGACGACCGCCGCTACCTATATCGATGTGATAGTAAAAAAACAGCAGGAAGCTGCGGCGGGGGCAGCCTCTGACCAGGAAGCGAAACGACGCGCGCAAGAGAAACGTTTTGCCGAAGAAAAGAGCGCAGCGTTGGAGCGTCAGAAGGGCGAAGAGGCCCAGCGGCTTGCCGGTGAAGAAGAGAAAACCAAGGAAGAAAAGCGTCTGAGTGAAGAAAAGCGCAACGCCGAAGAAAAGAGCGCGGCGCTGGAACAACGCAAGACCGAGGATGAGAAACGGTTAGCTCGGGAGAAAGAGCTTGCTGATGAGCGGCGGCTTGCCGCGGAAAAAGTCATTGCCGGGAAACGGGAAAAAGCCGAGGAGGCGAAACGTGTCGCGCAGGAGAAACGCCTCGCTCGCGAGAAAGAAAAGACGGACCAGGCTCAGCGCATCGGAGAAGAAAAACGCCGTTCTATTGAGCAGCAGAAGCGGGAAGGAATGGCGCGTCTCGCCGAAGAGAAACGTGTCGCTCAGGAGAAACAGAGAGGCGACGAGGCAAAGCGCCTTGAGTTATTACGGAGTAAACAGCAGGAGATAGAGCAGATCGCTGAGCTCTACACCGACGCTGTTGAGTTTTATGATAAAGGCGATTACGACGCCGCCGTGAAAATTTTCAAACAGATCATCGAGAAGGACCCTAACCAGGAGAAAGCGAAAGAATATCTCCAGGTGAAGATCCCCGCCAAGCGCAAGAAGATCGAAGATGAAGAGAAGCGCGAGGCGCAAGAACGCCGGAAAAAAGAAGCGGAAGAAAAAAGCCGTGTCGAAGTATCCCGCAAACATGAGGAAGAGCTCAAAGCGCTCGCCGGCGAGGTTCAGCGGCTTAAGACTGAAAAAGAAGAGCTGGAAAAAAAGAGAGCCGGCGAGGCGTCTCAGAAGCAGCGGTCGGTCTCAGAAGACCACGCGGGTACGCGGCGTCAAGAACAGGAAAACGTACCGGCGCCGGCCCCCGCGGAGAAACCGCGAAAAGCGGCTCCCGAAGACGGAAAGGTATCCGCGGCTATTTCACCCGATGACGCGGCAAAGCTGACGGTACCCAAAGACACCTATACGGAAGAGTATCACGTCAAACCGTTCGATACCATCGCGGTTAAAGTCTACCAGGAGGAAGGTCTTTCGGCTGATTATAAAGTCCAGAAGGGCGGTTTTATCGATATGCCGCTTCTAAGAAAGGTGCAGGTTGAGGGCTTGACGGTCTATGAGATCGAGGAGAAGGTCGGTTCGCTGCTCGCGAAAGATTATATCGTTGATCCGCAGGTCATGATAAGCGTCAAGGAATTTCATGCGGAAAAGATCATTATTCTCGGACAAGTGGTTAAACCCGGTACGTACGAGCTTTCAACGGAAGAGCCGATCACGCTGTTGCGGGCCGTATCGATGGCCGGAGGTTTTACTAATATAGCCGCGATCAACAATGTCAAGATCGTCAGGCTCGAACACGGGAAAAAAGTAACGATGCCGATTAAAGCCAACGAGATCATTGACGGCAAAAAAGAGGATATTCCATTGCAGCCCGGCGATATGGTGGTTGTGCCGGAAAGCTTTTGGTAAGAGCGAGGAGTCAGCTCCATGCCAGATGAACGTTCGTTTTTGGTCCGTGCTCCCCAGGAAGCTGAGGGTGAGGGGGAGAAGACCTTTGTCGATTATGTAAATATTTTTCTGAAGCGGAAAGAGATCATTGCGACTTTTTTTATCATCGCGGTGGTTCTGTCGGCTATTTATTATTACCGCCTGCCGAATATTTATACCGCGACCGCCCAGATATTGATCGGCAAAGAGGCGTCGTTGGCCAGCAGCCCCGAAGCGAATGCCGCTTCCCTGGGGGCTAACCGCGATTTTACCGGGTACAATGATTATCTCGAAACGCAATTTTTTATTATCAAGAGTCGACCGCTGCTCCAAGCGGTCACTGAACAGCTTGAGCTCGCGAAAAAATACGATTATTTCGCCAGCGGGGACGCGGTAGCCAAACTCCAATCGGCGATCTTATTAAAAAGACTTGAGCGCAGCCAGATAGTGACGCTGAACGTAACGTTCACCGATCAGAAACTCTGCGCGCAGCTGGCGAATACCCTGACGGATCTTTATATCAAGCAACATGTCTCCTCGAAGCTCTATTTCTCCAAGGAGATCCTCCAATGGTTCCCCCAGGAGGCCGACAAAGTTAAGATGCAGACGGTCTACGGGCAGCTCCAGGAGCTTTCGAAGAAAGATGTTGTCGAATCGCTTCCCTCGGTCGTTAATGATCCGATCGTCAGGCAGCTCGAGGCCCGCAAGAGTTCCCTTGAATCGGAGCTCGGGTCGCTCTCGGCCCGTTATAAAGAGAAGCATCCGGTCATCGTCAAACTTAAAGAAGACCTCAAATATGTCGATGAGAGGCTCGTGGCGGAGACTGATAAGATCGTCGAGAACCTGCGCAGCGAACTCGCGGGAAAGCTGCAGTTGTCGAATATCCGCATCATGCAATACGCGGAGATCCCGGCGCTGCCGGTGGGGCCGGGCAGGGTGCGCGGCATCGCGATGGCCGGATTCCTCGGGCTTCTGATGGGGATGGCGCTCGTCTATATCCTGGATTATCTCGACAATACGATACGGTCCCAGGAAGATGTAGAAAAATACATTAAACTTCCGTATCTGGGGCATGTCCCGTCGGTTAAAGATAAATCGAAAGGCGATTATGAGAAAAGGATCGTTGTTAAAGACGATCCCGAATCGGCGATGGCGGAAGCGTTTAAGAACATCAGGACCGGGATCGTTTTTTCCGCGCCTCCTGAAGCGCTCAAAACCGTATTGATCACGAGCACGATACCCTCCGAAGGCAAGACCTTCGTTTCGACCAATCTGGCGACGACCATCGCCCTGGACGGCAACAGCACGCTCCTCGTTGATTCGGATATGCGCCGGCCGACGATCCATAACACCTTCAAGCTCGATAACGCGACGGGCCTGAGCAATTACCTGACCGGCAACGTTCCACTCGACGCTGTTATCAACAAGACATTCATAGAAAATCTAAGTTTCGTCAGCGCGGGGCCGACGCCGCCAAACCCCTCCGGTCTTCTGGGGTCCTTTAAAATGGATGAATTTATCAAAGAAGCGGTCAAGCGCTATGATAAAGTTGTCATCGACGGCCCCCCGCTCATCGGCGTTTCCGATGGCATCATACTCTCGAAGCTCGTGAACGGGACGCTGCTGGTCATACGTTTCGGCACCGCGAGCAAAGACGTTATCGCGCGCGCCAAGCAATGCCTGCAGGAAGTCGGGACTAATATCATCGGCGTTATACTCAATGACCTGGATATAGAGAAAGAAGCCTACTACAGCAAATATTATCATTATTACAGCCGCTATTATTCGAAATATACCGATAAGATGGCGACTCCTGAGTCGCCTGAGAGCACCTGATCATGCCGCATGGCCAGCCGCTTCCGTCATCCCGGGTCTCCATAGAGGGCATACTGCGGATCCTGGTAATGGCAGTCGTCGTAGCGACCCCGTTCCTCTTCGGTTCGACCGGCAGAGCTCCCCTCTCCCTGGTTATTACC
>JBAWYO010000057.1:0-9576 GCA_037143495.1 Candidatus Omnitrophota bacterium
TCCGCACACAGAGTATTGCCCGGGAACGGATACGGGAGAGGATCGGCGCGCTCGTTTCATTAGCCGACCGATATTCGATCGAGTATCCCGCGGCTTCTGATCACCGTTATCATGGCGGAGCAAAGCGGGAGGCATTTAAGGCGAGCGTGGATGCGGCTCTGGAAGGCGTCCCCTGTAAGAATAATGAAGATCTGTGGCAGGAATATGATGCGTACATGAAGAGCGCGGATCGACCGTTGATCCCTGACCAGTACTATCGCAAGGCTTTCGAAAGTGCTCTTCTGGCGGTTCGTGTCGATCCGGCCTCGGGGGTTTACTGGGGCGAGCGCGGCTGGCATGTGCGAGATATCGGCGATGTCATGAAAAAACTTACGGGAAAAATTAAATTGATCATTTGCGCGACCCGGTACGCGGAGAGCTGGATCCCCTATGATGAAAAGATCCGCGCAGAGCTCTGTGGGTTTGTGAATGCTTATATCGCCGGGGAGGTTGTCGACGAAAAAGAGCTTCGCGCTGTTTGCGAGAGGTTTGAGGCTGTGGAGGAGTCTGTGTTGCAGGATGAAAAGGGCGTCATATTCAATATATTCACGACGATACGAAATAGAAAATATATTCCGCCCACTAACGGGATCTGGATGCTTGACCGGCTTAAGCTGCGGGCGGATGAACGGGCGCTCATGCTTCAGAATATTTTGCGTGAACCCCGTCTCATACGAGGGTTGGCGTATGTTACAGGACTGACGACATCGGAGCGCAGGGCGCTGCGTGAGTGGGCAGATCACTTTGCCGGCGCCAGCGGCCCTGTAAACGGGAAAATAGAGCATGCGCTTGCGTCAGCGCTTGCATTTATAAGCTCGGGAAGCGCCGGGTTTGACGAGCGCTTTGGTCAGTTACCACGGTTACCTGAGCATTACGAGGATTCGCTCGGCGCATCGGGCTCCAAGGCCAATGGAATCATGGAGCAGTATATCGAGTTTTTTGGCCTCTCCCGGATCGAAAGGATAGCCGCGCAGACCACCTTACGTGCGACAAACGGTGATCCGTTATATGGAACGGCTATAGCTCAGCTTACCGAGGAATATGCTGATGGGATGGTTAACGCGGCGCTGGGGATGATCTTGAGCGGCGAACTGGCAAGTGCGAGAACGAATGATAGTGTGTCGTTGGTTGCGAACTATCATGCCGCATATAACGCTGCAAATAGCATTTAAGCTATTCGCAGCGTTCGCATGTCCATTCTTCGAAGCAAATAATGATAATTAAATAAAGCAAACTCTTTTAGATCGTCGATAGCACGATCTGCTCGTACGGTTTTCTCCAGTTGCGCGGCAGGAGCTTCTTCGTCTGGTCGAAGTGGCCAACGGCGATCAGGAGCGGGATATAATAATTGGCCGGTATCTTGAATTCCGCCATAATTCCGTCATGGTCAAACCCGTCCATCGGGTGGGTATCGAGGCCAAGTTCCTGGGCGGCCAACATAAGACTCATGCCGAAGAAAGAGACGTTCTTAACGCTGAAGATCAAGGACGGGGTGTCGCCGCCGTAGAGCTTACGTGTCGCGTTCAGGAACCACCCTTTTTGTTCCGGCTTCATGTAGCCGTTCTTCTCCCAGCTTGCCCAGACCTGTTCGACCGTACGGTCGCCTTCCTGGTATCCGGTCTTGTCCGCCAGCACGATAAGCACGACGGGCGCTTCAGTGATCTTAGGTTGGTCCATCGCCTTCTTCCGGAGCCGTATTTTCGCCTCCATTGATTTGGCGACGATCAGGTTCCACGGCTGAAGATTGAAAGACGAAGGTGCCAGGCTCGCCATCGCGACTATTTTTTTTAATTCTTCGTCTGAGACCTGTTTAGCCGGATCAAAAAAATTTACCGCTCTACGCGTTTCGATCAATTTGTTGAATTCCATACATCCTCCTCTGTTAATACGGTTTCACTTGTCTACATTTCTTACTCCAATTATAATCTTTTTATAAAAAGAATATATAAAATAATTCTATTTTCTACTTTTATCTCCCGCGTAAAAAGCATTGTTGTTAATACAATAAATTGCTAGAAATAAATTTGCAATCGCAATAGGTATATGCTATACTTTTAGCAGATGAGTAGGGAGAATTTTTTTGCTTATATAATAAAGAGATTATAAAGAGGTGGGTAGATGATACGGTTCTCCTATAAAACCATTATGTTTATCATAAGCATTGTGCTTCTGGCCGGTCAGCTCGCCTGGGCGGTGGAGGGGTCGGGTACTTTGCGCCCGCTGGCGTTAATGGAGAAAACCTCGGTCATATCGGATGAAGCCGCGCAAAGAGTGGCGGATGTAAACGGTCAGATCCAGCGGCAGCGTTTAGCTATTCGCGATGCGCTTGGCCCTCATATCGACAACACCGTGGAGATAGCATTTAATTTTCTGTCAAAAGCTCACGAGGATGGCCTTAAGGGAGAGATAGCCGGCGTTATTGGATGTGATAAAGCGATTATTGACGGTGCTTTTGATGAGGCCGGGTGCTTTGGTTCGAGACGCTATTCGTGGTACGGGCAGGAGATTAATGATCTTATTGCGGATATCGTTCTGAAGGTCGGGACTTCATCGGGTCGTTCTCTTGATGGTCAAGGATGGAAAACGCTGATGGACACCGCGCGCGGTCTGCCGTCTATATTTACGCGGTGGGATCGAATGTCGTCGCGTCGGCGGGAGCAGATCGCGAGGGATATCCTCACGAGAAGACATGAAGATGAAGCGACAAGATGGCGCACATCGTATGTAGATTTGAGAAGACTCCCCGGAGGTGAAAAAGGAGCGGCGTGGAGATCCATAGCGCAGGCATTAGCAGAGGGCCTTGGATTGCCGCCCAAGAGTATCACGTTGGGAAAACTAAAGAAAGCTGCGAGTGGAGTGCAGTTTAAAGGGATTCCACCCGGGCGAATAGCTACGTTGTATGTCGTTTTTAGGCATTTAGCTAATCAAATATCTACAGAGCCGGAGATTGATATTGATCGTTCCGTGAGATGGCTGGCAGAGAACCTGGAAAATGTTTTTAGGGAGCAGCTGGTAACCGTGGAAAGAGACGTAGCGAGAACGGTGCGCATAACTTCATTGCGCGAAGCAGATTCCGGGGTGTAACTGTTGTGTATCGTTATGATGCGCGGAAACATCGAGTCGGTCGATTTTTTTGTCGTTATATGAAAGAGATTTAAAAATATGAAACGTATAATAAAATGTTCATCAAGAGTTTGTATTCTTTTCGCTATCCTCATCTGTCTTGAGGGATTGCCCGATTATGCGCACTCCTTCGGTCAGGCCGGCCAGTTCGCCTGGGCGGGGGATGCGTCTGACTCTTTACGTCCGCTGGCGATCGGGGAGAGTAGCCGGGGGGCAGGATATGATACGCGCGTTGCGGAGGAGCAGGCCCACCTCTTCTACGAATCCATTTTCGATGAAGAGAGCGGCAGTACGGGACATGAAATAGCGCTGCGGGACCAGGGGAAAACCCTGCTGGATGAAAAGAGGGCCTTGGCATCGATCCATGCAGCTCGCGAACGGTTCCTGGCGATCCTGCCCGCGCTGCGGGCCGGTACGTATCTTTCGCCGCGGGTCAGCCTGATCCGTACGCGCATGTTCACGTTGACCAATTTTATGCGGCGATTAGAGCGCGATATCCGCCTGAAAGAATTGCAGAGGGATGCGCAGTGGTACTATTCGACCAATGCTCAAAGTTTTCTATCGCCTTCCGGGACGGTTATAGACGAGTATTGGGCTGATGCGCCGCCAGAATGGAAAATGACGGCGCTACTTCATCTGGAGCGCATGTCTGAGCGACAGAGAGCGTTGCTGGTGGAGGAGAAGGTACAGATTTGGGTCAATCTGCAAAGAGCCCGCGGCCTCTTTGAATCCATAAGAAGTGAAATGAAGAGGGATGATAATGATCGTCCCGCTGTCGATCATTGGCTCTTTATGGCGCGGGAACAGAGTACGTTACTGCATGCTGAGATATTGAATGAGGAGGCAGGGAGCACGCTGTTTAGCGACGCGTTAACCCGATATGCTGATGTATCGGTAGAGCAGGCAAAGCGAAATGCGCGGGAGATTGAGGCGCGCATGCGCCAGGCCCAGCGGCGCGCCAGCAGGATGAACGAGGCGGCTTCCTGGGAGGCGGCCGGGGACGCGCTCGACGAAGCGCACGCGCTGTGCGCGCAAGCTGCCGCGGCATACATGCGCGCGAGCTTGCCGGATAGGAGTCGTGCCATGAAAAGGAGGCTCGCATGGCTGGAGGCGCGGATACGGGATACCAATGACATTATTGAGCGGGGCTATACGGAGGCGCTTACCAGGGCGGAACCGCTCATGAGGGAGCAGGTTTTAACCGAGGCGCAACGACAGATCATGCAAGCGGGTGAATTGTTGGCCCAAGGCATGAAGCTGCTGGAGCAGCGCTGTTTCTTTGACGCGCTGCATTACCTGGCGCTATCGGCAGGGATGCATTACCGCGCCGCGGCCGCGTATGAAAGCGCCGGTGATCTCGATACAGCGCGCGAATTGCGGGAGCGCCTTCTTGGGATCGTCCGCGAAGAGTTAGCGCATGCTCATACGGGCGTCGCCTCGATTGTACGAAAAGGTTATATGGCCTTCCTTTCGCAAGGGTTTTCCCGAATGGAGCGGGAGGCGACGCTGGCTTTTAACGGGCGCGTTGACCCCTGGCCCGCGGGAGTTGAAATGGAGCTGGAACTCAACCGGCAGCATTTAAAAAATATCAGAGTGGTGCGAGCGCTCTATTCGAGGGCACGATATGAACACGATGCTCCTCCTGCGGTAGTCGCGCGGGCGGTGGCAAGAATGCAGGAACTCGATGAACGCATACGGACCCTCAGAGAGATCATCCAGCGTCAGGAGCAGATCGCAGGGGATGCGCGCATAGAAGAGAACCCGTCGATGCTCTACGCGAGTTCCCGTCGGCAGATCGATGAGATGCTGGAAGCGGCAGCGTTTCTCCTGCGAAATTAGCGCAGGGATGAGGCACAAGCTATTTTCGACGCGGCCCTGACGGTCGCCGATGATTTCGATCATCTCTCCATAGCCCAGGGGAGCATAACGACGGGTGACCAGTTCAGGGATGTGGTCGCCGCGGAGATCTCGCGGCTGAGCGCAGAAGCGAGGAACGAGCGGGCCGATCGGGAAGAGCGTGCCCGGGAAGAAGTCGAGGCATCTGTATAATGAAAAAGATCTTTATTCCCCTCATCAGCATCATCCTCATCGCCGGCCAGATTTCCTGGGCGGGGAATGTTCAGGACGCACTGCGCCCGCTGGCGGCCGTCGATAGAGGTGTCACCGCGGTTACAGCTCTTTTGCTCATGCAACGCGCAAAATTCGATGAGCATGAGATCGAGCTGGCTGTGAGGGGACTGGATGATGCCGGTTTTACAGCGCTCTCATTGGAGGTCAATGCGCGATATTCATACGATCGTGTCCGGACCGAAGCGGGGTGGGCTGGCTTGACGCCGTCTGAAAAAGGCCTCGTCAGAGCGACGGTCGAGCGGCAATTGCGCGATAATCTTCGCCGGATAGCCGAGCAGCTTTATTATGCCCTTATTTCTGACGAGGAAGGGCAAAAGCCTGTTCCGTTAAGACCGACCACCGTGCCGGCATCGTACCTGTTATCTAATAGTTCGCCGCAAGAGGTGCTGCGGCTGCTCAATTTGCCTATGGTGGATCTATTCGAAGAGATCAACCGGTTTGAAGCTGCGTTCCGGCAGAAGGCTCTGACGCATACCTCTATAAGGCAGCCCTACGATATTCACGTGACCATCCTGGGGTATGCGATGCCGACATATGAGCCTGAAGCGATAAACGCGTTTTTGTGGCATCTTGGGTCCGCATCTTATTTTTTCGGTTTTAATTTCGGCCCTCATTCAGAAAGACCTCCCAGCTTTGGTTTTGGAAGGGGCCATCTGCAGGATGGGGTATTTATTATGGAAGAAGAGCTGGCAAGCAGTCCGTATTGTATATGGCCTACGTTGGGGACAATTACCGGTCTTCAGCCCTGTGTGTATACCTGCCGGTGTAAGCAGCAATTGACAGCAAGCTGTCACTATCTGCTGAGAGGATTCACACATGATACGTTATCACAACTTGCGTTACCCCTGCCGACCAAAAGTCCGCAGGCTCGGGAAGCAGCAAGGTGTCTGTTGGCATTATTGGGCATCACAGAGCCTGACGGGATCAGCGAAAGATCGATCGAGCCTCTTGGTGCTGCTATGACGGGAGAAGTGATCAACCATGAAAGAGGGCACACCCACGTGAACGCGAGTATGGGTTATGCGCCGGTGATGACGGTTGAAGCCGCGAGAGCCATAACGGCCGGGAATCAGATCGGGATGATTATGAATGAAATGCTTGCCGACCTGGTTGAGCAGGGGACATTGCCATCCATTGCCCGTGAAGCCGATACAGACCCGGAAGCTGCCGCATTCGCTTTTTGGATGTACCTGATACAATCTTTGGATGTAATCTTTAATGCTGACGGCAGATTTCGATTTGGCATGCAGCCGTGCTTGTTTGAGCTGCCGGCCATGTTCGCGTGTGTGCGGGATGACGGCACCGTTGATTTTGCAAGACTCACGGAAGTATGCGAAAATATCTTTCCAGCGGTACGGAACGATCTTGCCGCGCTCATACATCAGATCACAGAAGCGTATGAAGTGGGACAGTCTGCACGCTGCCAAGAAATCACCGATCATATGCAGATCAAGCTAGCCCAAACTATTTTTAAAGTTCTTGTTCCGGAACAGGATCGGGCGCAATGGGATAGCAGATTAAGTGTGTATCTGCCGGCTCAAGCTCAGAGAATAATGGCTATTATCCAACGAACGCGGCTCCGCCATCTTGAGCCCTTTTGCGCTCGGGCCGCCCGCCCGCTTGCTGCAGAGAATATTTAATTTTTTTAACAGAATCAGTCCTTGTTTTTTTCCCGCCTGATACGATACAATAATAACTATAAGGAGATGCCGGCGATGGAAAATATTTTTTTATTGATCATAAGCTTTATTATCGCCATTGCTATCGGCATTGCGCTGCTGACGCTTGTTAAGCTTGCGCAGGCGGGAGATAAAAATTTTAAAGAGACGATCGCCGAGCTTGGCGGCAGACGCGAAGCCTCAGGCAGGTATGTTGTCAAGAGCGGCGAGCGCACATACTGGTATGTCTATACGCCACCGGGTAAGAACAGCCCACCGGTCCTGACGGTCACCATGCCGTGCGTCTCGCACGGCGAATTCATGGTAATGACGGAGACCGAGTTCGACAGAAAGGCCAAAAGAATAGGGATCTCTGCGGAAGTGCAGACGGATGACCTCGCGTTTGACGAGCGTTATTATATCACCTCCGATACCGTTGATTTCGCGAAAGCGTATTTCCAATCAGCAGAGAAAAGGGAGGGCATTCGGAAACTTTATGGGCTCTGTTATAACGGTGTTAAGCACAATGGGAAGACGATCGAAGCGATCTGGACTGGATTTAATAAAAGTTCTCTCGATGCTGTGCTGATCAGGCAGACCGCCGCCATTCTCCTTGAATTATCAAACGGCATACCCGATTATTTTGCCGATGCGGAGGTCTTCGGTGTTCCCCGGGCACGATTCGGCGCTATAGCCGCTTACATAATTTCTTCAGCGTCATTAGTTGCGGGAGTAGCGGCATTGATCTGGGGGATCGCGTATCCGGTACTTGACGGCGGTGTTCTTTTTTCACGCTCGCTGGTGCTCTCCGTTCCGGCGATCACTTTGTATTATCTTATCGTTTTTCTGGTGATCCGCGGACGTTCGAGCGCGCATAGAGATCTGGTACGGATAGCTTTCCTGACCGTGATCGGTTTTGTGTTATTCGGTTTCAGCGGTTCTCTGGTGATCAATGGCGCGCGGGATACGGGCAGGTCATCGGTTCATTCTACCATCGTCACCGGCACGTATGTAACGCACAGTAAAAACAGCACAACCTATCATGTACAGGTGCGCTCCTGGCGGGAAGGCCAGGTCTGGGAGGAGTTTACGACGGACTCGCGGACGTATAGCCGTCTTTACGCCAATAGATCGACGGCTATTATCGTTACCAGGCCCGGCGCACTCGGGTTCGAATGGGTTGTCTCAGCGGCATTTAAATAAAACTCTCCGCGGCACTATCGTTGCCGGATTTTATTGATTTTACCCCTCCGTATGTTATAGTCCTAGTATAAGCTACTCACCCTGATAGCCGATCTATAACAGACGAGGTGATCGATGCGAAGATGTATCGCAGTGGCAGCCGTGTTTTTCTTCCTTTTTTCCTTCACCGCTTTCGCTCTCGCCGCCAACCTCATCCCTAATCCCGGCATGGAATCGGGCAGCTCCGGCTGGTGGAGCTACGTCTCCAGCGCTTCCAACAAAGCCGCGTATGCCACCGATAACTCTCATTCCCGCACCCATGCGCTAAAGATCACCAATGCAGTCGCCGGGTATTCCTACTGGAGCGGTTCCACGGTCAATCTCCCGTCGCCGTATCCTAAGACGATCACGCTCTCAGGCTGGGCCAAAGCGCAATCCGTCTCCGCCAATTCACTCGTCACGTTATATTACGCGATCACCTTCCAGGATGGCACCTCACAGTGGTATTACACCGATACCATTCTTCCTCATGGTACCTACGACTGGAGGAACAAGCAGGTCTCAAAGACCTTTGCCAAGGCCGTTAAGAGCGTCACCCCCTATATGCTCTTCTACTACGGTACCGGCACCGTCTGGTTTGACGATATGGGCCTTTCAGCCGGTACAGCCGCGGAAGGGGAAGCGGGACCGACTTTAACGTTAACGACGATCGGCACCAGGACCCCCGTCGCGGGTACGCCGCTCAATTTTACCGCTTCAGCGGCCTATACCGGCACCAAGACCCTCTCTTACGCGATCTATCCCGGCGGTGACACTAATTACGATAAGGCCTTGACCCCGGTCGATGTCCTTTCTATCATCACGGTCCTTAATACCTACAATTCCGTCTCCCGCGGCTCTGCCGGCTGGAATCCCCTGATGGACTTAAACCATGATAATAACATTACCCCCATAGACTGCCTGATGGCGATAAACTCTATCAACCGGGGCACGACCAGCTTACCCACCGGCACCTCGATAAACCCCACGACCGGCGCATTCACCTGGACCCCCACCCAGACCTACTTTGGCGAGAATCTCGTCACGGTGGTCGTTACTGACGGCACCCTGATGGACTCAGAGACGGTCACGATCATGGTCGGCGCCGATATCCTGCCGCCGAGCGGTACCATCTCGATCAATAACAATAACGCGTATACCAACCAGGCCGCCGTCACCTTAACGCTCGCAGCCACCGATCCCGGCAGCGGCCTCTCCCAGATGCAATTCTCTAATAACAATTCCACCTGGTCGGCCCCCGAACCTTACGCCGCAACCAAAAGCTGGACCTTAAGCTCAGGCGACGGCAGTAAGAGCGTCTGGGTGAAATTCAAGGATGGCGCGGGGAACTGGTCGGCCCCCATCAGCAGCCCTTCGATCATCCTGGATACGACGCCGCCGGCAG
>JBAWYO010000058.1:0-9055 GCA_037143495.1 Candidatus Omnitrophota bacterium
ATTCTATTCATTTACTTTAATTCCTTGATATTCTTGATGCACCTTTGCTTCCCCTGATAAAAAACCCTTCTTAAAGCCACCGTTAGTTTATATTGACGCGCCGGCAAGAATAGCTGCCGGACCGCGCCTGTCTTCTGCGATCCGCTCTCCTCCCACAGGGACAACTTCATTTCTCTTGATAACATGCTGCGCGGCCTTAAGACCCAGATAATCGCACAGATCGAGCATCTTGGAAATACTTAAAGAACCATTTTCCTGACCGAGATCTCTCGGCTCGGGGTCGCCAACAGCCTTCTGTTTATGGCGAAAACCGTTCAGTATATACTCCGCAAACCATACGTGATCGATGTGCCCATAGTCGACTGATGAGCCCAGTAAACCGTTAAAATAAGCCTCGATACCCTCTTTCAGGACACGCTCAAAAGAGCGATTCCATGCAATCCGCACCTCCTGAACCGCCTGTTCACTCCGTGCAGGAATACCACGTAGTTCCTCCCGCTCCTGCTGCTCAAATCTATCCGCCACAAAAAGGATCCACTGGAAGAGCTGCAACCGGACAACCTCGGAAACTTCGAACGGGTTAAGTCCTTCGGGAGGGATGATGCGCAGATGGGACGGGTTTAAGTCCGCTACGTGACCCCCGAGCCGCAGATTAGCATGAAGGGCATGCCCGGATATATTATCGATGCAGCCGGGCGGCTCCGCGTTAATCCGGTAGCGCCGCCTTTCTTGCTGATCGGGGCTAAAATGATGGAAGAGAGGCAGGAGGTCTATGTGGACTATTCCTTTTTCTCCGGCCAATCTCCCCAGATTCCCGGCGAGCAGGATCGCGTCGTTGGCCGTCAGCACGCTCTGCCCGGGGATCCCCAGCTTCGCCTTCGCGTCTTCTTCGGGTATGCCATATGCATAATAATACTCATCGCCGGGATCATCCGTAATGCACAGCAGACATCCGTCGTCAGTTTGAAAATAATCCCGCATATCATCTGCGGAAACGACACCGGAACGCAAAGCATCATTTGCGCTGATCTTATGCAACGGATGCGTTTCCCCTTTTTGACCACGGGAGAGCGCGAGGACATTCGACTCCACGGCAAATGCAGCCATATCTTCCGTCCTATATAAGAATTTTATACTGGCTGTGCCGCCCTCTCTCTTTAATCGCCGTCCTATTTTAATAATGTCTCCGGCACCGGGCAACAAGCCATCGATGGTGCGACGCCGGGCAGAGATGTCGAGGCTAGTCATGCCAAACGCGCCCAGCGGCGCATTTATGCCTGCCGGCACTACTCTTCCTGATCGGAAATAGAGGCCCGAAGTGATCGAAATTGCCGCCGCCGCAACATGGATGTTGTGATCCATGGTCTCGCCTATCACGCTCCCGAAAGGCGCTGCCTCTTCGATCAATTCATCGAGCATGGTCGGGTTAAAAAGCGCGCATATGACAGCCCGGCCATACCCCCACGAGAGCTCCTTATCTACCTCTCTCTCAACCAGCATCGTTTTCAGGTTTTTATAGTACTCCTTAACCCGGCGATCCCTTATCGCAGCAAGAAAAACTTCATCGGAGAACAGATCTGAGATAATTGATATAAAGTGCGGGCTCAGAGAGCCGGCCTTCTCGGGTAATGCGGATACGAAAGAGAAGATCCTGTCAGCCGGTATGGTGAGTTGCCCTAACGCATCGAAAAACGAGCGATTGCGCAGTAGCGCAGTCAGTGTCTGTATGGATTCGATCGCCCGCCCACTCGACAAGTTTTGTACGGCTTCGGCAAGAAAAAGAAAGATCTTATCGGCGCATCCCTCCAGTCTGCCGCCCTCACCCAACTCAGTCAGGATAGCCTTATTCGTCAATAAAGACGCCAGGGTTTCTATTGCCTTCGGCGTCTCGTATCCTGCCCGCTCTGGGATGATGGCAAGTATTTCAATAATCTTATCGGTATAAGCATGTAACCTTCCTCCCGGCGCTATATCAACGAGAAATGCCTCTCTCGTCAGAAGATCGGCCAAGACAGCAAGCGTGTGGGTCATATTTGCCTGATTACATTCAACCGCTTGCAGGATCGCCCGACACAGGCGTTCCTGATTTTCCGCGCTTATGACAGGAAACAGAGAGCGGACTATCCGGCGGAAATCGCTACATCCGCGATTGTATTCATATTGCAGTAATACCCGTTCTACTATAGCCGCGGATATCGATTGCTCCCCCCGCGCCAGCGGCCGCAGGGCGGAACTTCCCGTTTCCCGCGCAACCGCGACCCCGGCGCCGGTAAACACACTATCCAGATAACGCCGCGCACGCGGACTCCGGTCCCGTTCATCGCTATATGCTCCGGGTGCGGGCGCCGGAGTCCGGGGGCGGAAACCACCGCGATCGTCGCGCTTCCAGAGCATTACCCCATCCCAGGCTTGCGCATACGTATCGCTATGTGTACCATCGATGATCAACCCTCCAAGAGGTTCCCGGTGCGCCGTGAAACCTGCGCTATGCGTAAGAGGATTCGCGCTGATAAATGCCGACACATTACTGCACGTTGCATCCGTGCCCCATGTCCTTTCGCTGTCTTCCATGACGGACGCAACCAACCTCCGGGCGATCTCCGGCATCCCTTCTGTGCAACGGGCGGCCAGCAGGCAAGCATATGAAAAACTGTAGCGGGGACTTTGCTTGAACTGCGGGCCACCTTTAACTCTGTGGCAATAATGCAGATGCTGACGGGAGCTGTACTGCAATCCATAGGTAAGTATACGCGCTAACCGGTTTTCTTTTAAAACACCGTACATCCTTTCGACGACCTGTTCCATCTCCAACGGCGTACTGCTAAGCTCTGATTTCACATAGGGTTCAGCGCCACAGAAGGCGAGTCTCACGCCGCATGCGCGTATCTTATTAAAAGCATCCCGTGCCGAATCGATCGCTCTTTGATTATCTTCGGTATCCAAGCTGAGCGCGTCGCCTATATTCATATCCATCAGCACCTTATGCATATACATCCACGGGGCGCCCTTGAGGAATTCTTCGAAGAGGCCTGCTTGGGCGGGAGAGACCGGCAGTACCAGGTGTGTCAGCCCCGCATACTCGTGAAGATAGGTCACCAGAGAGACAAGGCGGCTGAATTGTATATCGACAGGCTCCAGGAGTGCCTGCGTGTCGACGCACACCGCCCGGAAACCACCATCAACAAATAAGTCCGCTACATAATCCTGAGGGGCGGGGCTCTTTGCTATCTGATCGCCCAAGACCGCCATCTCATCGGGCGTTAATCTTAGTTTGACCTGCGCCACGGGATACTCTACGCCGGAGAATTCAGCAGCTTTGGCCGCAAAGACCGGTTCATTGGGAAATGTCTCTGCCAAATACTGGAACACCATTTTTTTATCGTGTTCTTTCAGTTCTTTTTCAGCGCGCCGCACCAGGATCATAATAATATCGTCAGGAATAAATGAAAAACCCGATCGATCAGCAAGTTCACGTATAACTTTAATGCCGAATAATGAGTCGGGTAATTCTGCGTTGCTGACCATATTGACATAGTAACCGAGCTGCCCCTTCCCCCAGAGCGGATCAGTACTATAGGAGTGCGGGCGATAGCTATTCGGCCGGCAAAATGCCCTCCTGAACATGATTTCGGAGGCCGCGGCGACCGTAAGCCATCGACCATCCGATAAACCGATCTCATAAACATCACCCGGCCCCGATCGGGTCCCGGTGATGATCAGGTCGTGCCTTGGATCAGGATTTTCCCGGGACGCCAGGCGATCCCCGATACTCCAACGGTGTAACCCCTGCGGATCGTCCCGATCGATCCAAGCAAGATTTTTTTCATCAGCCGCCAGCGACCGCAAATTTCTGAATTTTCCAAACATCTCGCCGGTGAAAGTAACCCCGAGCCTCCATGATATGTTGTCACCAAAATAATCGAGACCAAGAGCAGATCTTCCCCCCATACATTTACTCCGGGCGCTCGCGAGAGGTGCGTTCTCACTCCTGGTCCCCGCCCGTTTTAATACTATTCCCGGGTGGGAAAAGAGCGTCTGCGCTGATATAAAAACCAGTACGCATATACCTATAACAAATTTTTTTACGCTTTGTCTCATAATCATAGTATTTCCAAAACTATTGTAGATTTGCACATAAAAAAACCTTTATCCTCACAGGATAAAGTATACCATATGGCGCTGATATTACAAATAATTCTAACTAGCTTTTTTATTGCTTAATTTCCTTAGCGCACGCTCATATCTTCCTCGATCTCGCCGACGATCTCTTCGATGAGGTCCTCGAGCGTAACCAGACCAAGCGTTTTCTTATTTTCATCGACAACGATCGCGATCTGGATCTTCATGCGCTGGAAATCGCGTAACAGTTCGCTGACGCGCTTATCAGCGCGCACGTAATAGGCCGGCTGCACCAGATCCGGGATAATGATCAACCCCTTGCTGTGCCAGATATGGAGAAGATCGCGGGCGTAGATCACGCCGACGATCGTATCGATCGAACCTTTATAGACCGGGATCCGTGAATGCCCCTCTTCAACGACGACATCCAGGAGTTTTTCGGCGGTCGCCTTCAGGTCGATCGCGGAAACTTTCTCCTTGGGAGCCATCACTTCGGCGACCTTGATATCCCCGAACTCAAAGATACGGTGGAGTAAACGGCGCTCTTCGTCGCTTAAAGCGCCTTCTTCCCTGCCCACCTCGATCATCAGACGGATCTCTTCTTCGGTAATAAGCGGGGCGCGTTGGATCATCCTGCCCCCGCAGGCGCGTATCAGAAAATTCCCCGTAGCCATAAAAACACTCGTCACCGGACGCAGAAAAGCGATCATCGCGCTGATCGGCTTCGCCACCAGGAGCGAAACGCGCTCAGTATGCTGCGCGGCGAAAAGCTTCGGCGTTATCTCCGCAAAGATCAGAATGACGACCGAGACAACCACGGTCGATATGATCATGCCCCACTTCTGCCCGAAGAGCGAAATAAATATCGCCGTGCCGATAACGGAGATCGCCGTGTTCGCGATATTATTGCCGACCAGGATCGTGGTAATAAGCCGCTCAAGCTGCTGCGTCAAGATCCGATTGACCGTGCGCGCGTTCTTGACCCCTTTTTCAACCATGTGGCGCAAGCGGATCTTGTTAAGGCCGATGAGGGCGGTCTCTGAAAGTGAGAAAAAAAACGAGATAATGAAAAAAACTCCGAGGATGACGAGCGGCCAAAACAAATAATGATAGTGTCCCATGCGCTACTCCCGTCTTTCGAGAACGCCGACGACAAAGCCGAACGGTATCCTGATTTTAATAAAGAGCGGGATCCGTTCCGCGTCGGCTGAGAAATAGACCCAAACCTTGCCTCTCTTTGAAATGACCCCTTTAAAGGGCGCTTTCGGCGCGACGCAGAAGACTTTATGGATGCCTTTGCGGCGGATCGGGAGATATTCGGTCCCGAGCACGTTCATATCAACCTTCCAGTTGCGCTCATCGGCGTTGACATCAATGGTGACTTTCGAATTCTCAACAACATCGAGCGTCCTGAAATAATAAAAAACACTCGCCAGATCCTGGACGCGCGGCGGAATATCAAACTCCTTCTTTGAATGGCTGAGCCGCGACTCAAAGTGTCCGCGGTGCTCCTGCTGGTCGAAATCCGTAATCTCATCGGAATGGTGTTTACCCTCATACTGCGTCTTCTCAAAACGCAGTGACGAGAGATCCTTCGTATCAATGTAGGAGTGGATCTCATCTTCGAGCCGGTAGAACTTCGAAAGGAACTCATTCGAGCGCGCCGTCGCCACAATGTGATATGCCTCCCTGCCTCTCACCGTGACGATCTCTTTGACCTCGAGCGTTCCTTCGCCGACATAGATGCCGTTCCAGAGGACGTCATAAAAGAGTTTTTCGCCGACGCGCAGCGCCTTGCGGGCAGGCTCAATAACGATCTTCTCCCGGTTAAAATTGGTGGTACCGCCCTCCGCGCGGGCGGCGGCAGAAAAATGCGCGACGCCGATGAATCCTATAAGACATAGTATGAAGATATATTTTTTCGCTCTGGTCACGACGCTACCCCTTTCAATATATTTTTCGCCGCCGCGACAACTTCGTCGACCGTGATCGCGAGGAGGCATGCATATCCCCGCGTGCAATCGTGCGCGCGACATTCGACGCATCCGACATCCTTCTGCAGCACGATATCATCTTTGCCGACCGGCCCCCAGCGCCGTGCGCTCAATCCCGGCTGATTCCGGCCGAAGAGCGCGATAACCGGCACACCGACCGCCGCCGCCATATGGACCGGCCCGGAATCGTTCGATATTAAAAGGCTGGCGCGCTCCAGCAACGCGGCAAGTTCACCGACCGAAAGATCCCCCGAGAGATCAGTGACCCCGCTGCGGGCCTCGTGCGCGATCAGCTCGCCGCACGCCTTGTCTTGGGCGCTGGCGGCAATAACGACCTTCGGGATACCCTGTTCCGCGAGACGGTCGGCGACTTCTGCAAACCGCTGGGCGGGCCATCGCTTTGAGCGGCAACTCGCCCCCGGATGCAACACCACCACCCGCTCGCCATCTTTGACGCCGTTATCGGCAAGTACCGCCGCTACGCTGCGCCGGTCATTCTCCCTGACGGGAATAAAGAGTTTACGACCGGCTGCCGGAATACCGGCGCCGGCAAGAATATCAAGATTATACTCTATTTCATGACGGGCACCGGCCTGCTTCGTATGCGGCAGGCGCTGCGTCAGGAGAAACCCCCATTTCCGGTCATACCCGATCCGGCGACGTATTCCGGCGAGAAAAAGAATAAGGTGGATCCTGATCACCGGATGGAGCACGATGGCCGTGTCAAACCGCTGCCGCGCCAGCATCCGGGCACACGCGAGCGTCCCCGCAACGCCGCGATACCGCTCCTTATCAAAAATAACCGTCTCGTCAAGGTACGGATTGCCGTCGACGATCTCGCGGGTATAGGGCGTCACCATCATCGCGATAAAACTCCCGGGGCAGGCATCCCGTACCGCCTTGATGACCGGTGTCGACAGAACGACATCACCCAACCGGTCGGTGCGTACGATCAATATGCGCTTCATCATCGTGACAACATCTCTTTTGCCTTCGCGACAACCTCGTCAGAACTTATGAGCCCCATGCATTCGTGCTGCCGGCGGCATTGGGCCGCTTCGCACGGGGAGCATACCAGGTTTTTTTGCAAGACGACATCTCCCTTGCTGAGAGGTCCGTACTGCGCCGGATCGGTCGGGCCGAATATCGCCAGCACCGGCGTACCGAGAGCAGACCCGATATGCAGCGGCGCGCTGTCGTTAGTGATCAGGAGCCGGGCGCGCCTGATCAACGCCCCCAGCTGCCGCAGCGAAAGCTTGCCCGTAAGATCAATGACCTTGCGCTTCCCCAGCGAGAGTATCCGCTGGGCGATCTTGCTGTCATGCGCGTCACCGACCAGGAGTACGTCAACGCCCGCCTCGGATGAGAGCCGGTCACAGACCGACGCGAAACCCTCCGCGGACCAGCGTTTGATATGGCTCTTCGCCCCGGGGCTGACGACGACAAAATTGCCGGTGATCTTGATATCCTCGAGCAAGCGCCTGACGAGGTCATCGGAACGTTCATCAACATAAAAAGCAAACGGCGCATCCTGTGTCCGTATGCCGATCGTTCCCAGACGCCAGAGATGCGCGTCTTTTTTGTGTTTGAGAGAAAATGGCGGCTGACGCAACAACGATGTGCGGTACCGGGAACCGATCAGTACGGGAAAAAGGCTGTTCCTCAGGTCAACGATAAGATCATATTTCTTTTTTCTGAGGAACGCGATCAGCCGCTGCTGCGCCCTGACGCCCGCGCGTTTGTCATAGACAATATGATTGCGGACGAGCGGATGGCGCGCGAATATCTCCTTACCCGCCGGCCCCGACATAACGTCAAGGCGGGCGCGGGGAAACTCCCGCTTCAGCGCGCTGGCCACCGGCGTGGTGAGGACTATATCCCCGATATTGCTCAGCGTTATCAGCAAAATGCGCTTAATCGTCTCTTTATCCGTTATCTTCATAGGGCATGACTCACGGGAATTACTGACCCCGCATTACTTTTCCGCGGTCTGATGAGCGAGCATTTTTTCTATCGCCGCGACGACCTGGGCGACCGTGATCCTGCTCATGCATCGATGGTCTTTGCATGAAAGATCGTAGCAGGGCACCTCGCACGCCGGCTCAACGCGCACGACCAGATGCCGTCCTCTGCCGATCGGCCCGGTGATCTCCGGGTGCGTCGGCCCGAAGAGTGCCACGGTATTCGCGCCGATCGCCGCCGCGATATGCATCGGCCCCGAATCATTCGCGACAACAACCGTGGCTCGCGCAAAGACCGCGCCCAACTCCTTGAGCGTCGTTTCGCCGCAGAGAATCAGCGGCGCCGATCCCATCGCGCGGGCAATCTCGCCGGCAAGCGGAATATCGCGCTTGGCGCCGGTGATCACGATCTTCGCTCCGAAACGCTTGACGAGCGCGTCGGCGAGGAGCGCGAAATTTTCTTTTGGCCAGCGTTTCGGCTCCCAGTTGCCGCCGGGGTTGATCGCGGCGACAAAATCCGAGGGCCCTATCCCCCGCGCGGCCAGCCGCTTCGCGACGACCAGCCGGTCGTTCTCGGAAATAAAAAATTCATACTCGCGCTTACCGGTCGCGGCACCGAGCGGCTCGCCGAGGCTTAAAAAATAATCAACGCGGTGCATCTGTTCGATCGGCTGTTCGATCTTGTCAGTCAGCAGCGCCGAGCGTTTCTTGGTCCGGTACCCGATCCTGCGGGGAATACCGGCGAGAGCGACCAGCAGGGCGCGCGTAAACGAACGATGCACCAGTATCACGGTGTCGAATTTTTTCTGCCGCAGTTCGGCGATAAGTCGAATCTTCCCCAGCATGCTCCGGTGACGCCCCTGTTCATCATAAATCATGATATCATTAAGGCTGGGGTTCAACTCCAGGATCTCCCTGCACCGTTCGGCGGTCAGGCAAGCGATATAGGCGTCGGGAAAACGTTCCCGGACCGACCTGATG
>JBAWYO010000059.1:0-8830 GCA_037143495.1 Candidatus Omnitrophota bacterium
CCCGCCGATATCGATGCCAATAAAGAATCGTTCGTTCATGGCGGCATTATAACAAAGGGGATAATGGAAAGCAACGCATAAAACGGGAGTTTGTCGCGAGCGACTTTAGCAGCATAACGACAGGAGCGAAGCGTTTAAGGTTCACCTCATGCGAGCCGTTAATGCGTATAGCAGAGCATACGTAGTAACTTATGATAATTGTTAAAGAAAAAAAGCTAGAATGTATGAACTTGACAGATAATATGAAACGTATTATACTTTTGCTATGCGAAGCAGAAGATTTTTTTTGCCCATCATCGTATACCTTTGTATATCTTTTTGCGCCCCCGGTGCGTACGCGTCAGATTTCTTGCGGGCTAGAGCGTTCGAGGACCGCGCGCATTTTGATCTCCATTCTTATCTAGCGCAGGCGGTGAGGCTTGGTTGGATCGCCGCGGAGCAGGAAGCGCCTATCGCGAAGATGTTCGAACATATTACCGCTGTCAGGCACGAGAAGCTCTGCCGCGATCCCATCCTGATGCTCGCCCAGTGCAAGACGACGTTGTTCTTGAGGAATAAAACAGCCTCGCCGGAGTCTGGTCTTTTGACCTTACGCGAGTTGAGAGAGTTTGAGGAGGTGCTGAAAGAATCGTATCCGGAGGAGAAGGGGCTGGTCATCGTTGAGTTATGCGAAGAGCTTCAACCTCTACTTATCGAACACGCCAAAAGGAGCCGCCCGGTGCGTGATCTATCAGCCGAAGAGGGGCCTTTGACTAATAACGCGTTCGATCGTCTGCTCTCGGGAGGCATCTCCGTTGACCGAGTCACTCTTACCGCGCCGGTGCTCGATCTTAACTTGAGTTTCGAGGGCTTGGACGACAACAGCGGATTGCCAAAGGAAGACGATCCCCTCGTCCTGAGCGACTCGTTCTTTGGCCTGGGAGGTTTTGGTTTGAATGCCGCCCGCATGATCTCGAATCTCGGGTTCGGGGCGAACGTCGCGGCGGTCTGCGCTCTTCCTGCCGGGGATTCGCTGCATCAGCTCTATGACCGCTCTATCGGCGAACTCGCCGGCGAAGGTATTGATATGCGTTTTGCACTGCGGAATGAGCAGGTCGTCCCGCGGGTGAATCTCTACACGCAGATAACCGGCGGCCATGAACAGGAGCGCCGCGAGCATCTCTCGCCGCAACCGGCCTACGGACCGCCGGTGTGGGTTGAGGTGAAACGGCGTACGGAAGCGCTGGCGGGCCGCGGGGAACGTTCCGCCGCGGTCGATAACGATTTAATTGTCACCTCCGCCTTTGGCGGCCGACTCTTTCCTATCGCGGGTAACCCGTCATATAACAGTCATGCGGCGCTTATCGATGCTCTCGCGGCTCGCGGCAGCGTCCTCGTCGATTATTCCAGTCAATGGAGCAGGACAGCGACGCTGGAGATCGTGGATGCTATAGGAAGAGCGGCGCATCAGGTCGGCATCCATTGTAATCTCAAGGAAGCTATTAAATTATTTAAAGATATGGGCTACGAACGCGAGGCACGGGTCCTCGAGCGCACGACTGACTCGGCGTTGATACGGTTAAGAGCCGCCTACCTTGCCCGGCTGGTGATACGGGGGGACGGGGCGCGGCCGCCGCGTAAAAATCTTTTTTTTCATATTACGCTCGGGCCGCACGGGATCGCGCTCTGCACCGCGGGGAAGGCAGCCTGCGTTACGCAACCGGCGATCGCGGCCGTTTCGCCGACGGGAGCCGGAGACTCGACGATCGCGGGGATGCTCGCGCTGGATAAGTATGACGCGGGCAATGCGCGGGGAGCGTTCCCCGCGGACGCATGGTTCGCAACGGCGCTTAAGCTGATGGCCGCCTGCGGCATCGCCACGACGCTTGAGCCGGGTACGAATATAGGCAAAAAGGCGACCGTGGACCGCTACTACCATGGCGGCGCCATGGACGTCCATGTGTATACCGAACCGGAATTAGGCGGCGCTGCCGCGGTCTTTCAGGCGCGCAAGAAGCAGGAGGCAGAGATCCCTGCGGGAATGGAAGCGACTCTTTCATCGTTGCGGCTGCTGCTGGTGGCGCAGGGGCCCGCGCATCCCGACGAGCATACTAAAGGTCTCTTTGACCGGGCATGGCTTCACGCGAGCATCGCGGGATTGAGCCTGAGTCCACTCGAGGAAGACGCGCGCGCCTTGCCCGACGAGACGCCTCTTGACGCGTCAAAGCGGAGTGAGGTAGCTCTGCCGGGCATCTTTTTACATTCGGTCCTGCTGGGCGCAGATGGGACGTTGCGCATGGCGCTCCGGATACAAGGACGGCTGCGGCAGGCTGTTGTCAGCGATGCGGGGGTTTCCATCGGCGATTTCGAGCCGTTGGCGTGGCTTGCAGCGTTCAAGGGGTGCGGGAACATGGTCAGATGGCACTCGCCCCAGAGGATCACTGAAGGCAGCGCCAGGGGTGTTTCCAAGCGAAAGCTTGATGAGGACGGATATCGCTTCCTGGAGGTCTCCGCGGAACCGGTCAGCGATGATGCGGTCCATGCCGTCGTTGCGCAGACGCGGGCGCTGAATGTCGGTTTGTGGCAGCCGATAGCTCCTGCTCAGGCGTCGGTGAAGGGCGAAGAGGAACCCGGGTATGCCGAAGGCCGGTACATACAAGAGGTCGTGCCGCACAATATAGGCATCATGATCCTGCAGGGGGCTTTCAGGGACCCGCGTTTTATCTTCACACTACCCGATATAGACCACCTGAAGCCGAAGGTAGATTATCCGCTGCCCGCCGACCCTGCGCATGAGGCGGTCACCAATCAAGCGATAGACAACCGCACGGTTCCCGCAATGATGACCTATGTGGAGTCCGTTCTAAAAACCGTCGAGGGCGCCGGGTATCCGGGCGAGCTGCATCTCTGCCTCGACCCCTCCAACATGGTTGTGACGGGTGGCAACGCCGACAAGGCGATGTCAACGCGGTATAAGTTCGTCGTCCATTTTATGGCGCGTTTTTTATTATCCATGTACCAGAAGCACGGCAATGCGTTGCCGTTCTCCTATACGCTCAATCTTCTGGAGATCGGTCTGCTCGGGCCCGAGGGCGGTCGGCAATTTGTTACGCCGGAGGAAGCGGAGCACGCGGTCCAGGCTATTCGCGAGGAGATCGGCGTTCTCACGCTCCTGCCGGAGTTTAGAGGCGTGGGCGCTTTTTCCGCCGACGCGATACTCAAGCGTATGGTCTGCGTGACCGGCGCGCTGGGCATGGTGCACGGCGTCGATCCACGCGGGCGTTTTGACGCAGCGTTGGGATTGCAGCTGCCGGAAGTCGAGCGGTTTTTACATAAGGTCAGGGAGCTCGGTTATGCGGGGGAGATACACGGCGGGAGCAGTTCAGACCCCCAACGGCTTATGCTTCTGGGTATGATGGAGGGTAATCTGCATATGCGTCTGGCAACGGATCTGATCGCCGCGCGGTATGTCTCGATGGTGATGCACGCGCCCGAGGTCGCGCTGGCGCATCTGCCGTCGCTTCTGCGCGAGCCGCGCGTCGTGGCCGATCACATGAGCGCGTTCCGGCCGTTCCTCGGGCGGCTCGTGAAGGTCGATACGAGCCAGGGGGACTTCGTCACATATTCGGTATCCGCCGATATGGAGCGACGATTGACCGCTGCAACTCGATATCTGGTGGTGGCTCTTGAACGCCGGCCTTCGAGCCAGGTATACGGGAGCGACGGGAACGCCGCGAGCGATCTGCCGGATGCCTGGCAGGGGCTCCTGAGGTTGTATTACACCGATATAAAGAACAGAAATGAGATACGGTTCACGATCGACCAGATCAGGACGGCTCTGGGCGAGGAAGGCATGCGCTCGCTCGGGGAGATATTCGGATTCAGCTCTTTTGATGAGCGGGACCTTACGGAATTCATGGCGATACTGCAGTGTCTGGTGACCTATGGCCGGTATGTGACCGCAGTTGACGAGGGGAGCGAGGAGGAGATGACGCCGCTTGACCTGGTACACAACCTGCCCGACGCGATACAGGCGCGCATCGAAGCGGATACCGGAGCGATGCTTGCGTATTATTACGACGTGACCAACGCGGCGGGTTCGGCGGCATTGTTGAGCGATGCCTCTCTGACGGACGACCTTGAAGGCTTGCGAGGGCAGTATTCCGCCAAAGGCGCTCCTTTCGCTGGCGATATCGTCTCGATGTTGCTTGCCGGCCATCCGCCTGTCCTGCAAGCGCGGCGCGCGCACATATTCCTGCATCTTCTTTTCGGGGCTTCAGGCGTCACACCGGGGATGTTTGCCGCTATTAGGGATGCGCTTGCGCAGCATCACATGAACGCTGCCGCTCTGGAGGTTGAAGCATATAGAACTGACCTGCGTTTCGGGATCGCCCCTCTCCCCGGTTTTAATAATATTCAGGCGGGTTGGTTTTCATATGACGGAAGAGCGTACGATGTCTTTCGTTTTCCGAGCTTTACTCACGACAATCTCCAATTGCTGCTCAATGTAGCGCCGGCCGCGGCGACATTCCGCGTGGGGGACGAGTACTATTATGTCGCTCCTCATTCGCCCGAGCTGGTCTACTACCGGATATACCAGCTTGAGCGCGCCGGCAGAGTCGACCAGGCGGGCGAACTATTGCAGGTTGCCCGATTCTACGGCCTTCATTTGTATGAGCCGATCGAGCTTAACGCATCCGGTGGCGTTATTACGGTCGATGCTTTTAACGAGATAGGAGAATTAAGAAGGGTTCACGTCTGCGAAGACCGGGATCTGCTCAGAAACCTGCTTGACGCCACCTACGCTGGCGCGGCGCCAACCGTTACCGAGCATTACTACGGGATCATGCGCTACTATATCGCGACGCATATCAGCAGCGCTGAGGATCAGGACCTGGTGGCTCTTAGTTCAATATAGGCTGTGTCTTTTTGTTTCTTCCTTTACAACCCGCCAGAGATTTGCTATCATGAGATTCCTGCACGTTCTCTTGATTGTTACGTATGTCCGTAGTGATACTTCGTCTACCGGAGGAGAGGCCTCATGCTGATCAATTTCATGCCGAAAGAGTTCAATTTCTTCGATCTATTCGACAAGCAGGTCGAGTATGCGGTCACGGCAGCGAAATATTTTAAGGAATTGGTGGCAAAAGGGGCTATTGACGATGCATCTCTCCAGAAGATGCGCGATATCGAGCATGATGCCGATGACGCCGCCCACAGCATTATCGCCAACCTTAATAAGACCTTCATAACGCCCTTCGACCGCGAGGATATCCATACGTTGGCCAAGGAAGTCGACGACATTCCCGATATGATCAATACGATCGTCAGCCGGTTGCATATTTATAAGATCAAGGGTGTCGATACGAAGCTCGTCGAATTCGCCGCGGTCATCGAGCAGTCGACGGTCGCTGTCGCCTGTGCCGTCAATGGTATGCGTAATTCAAAACACGCGAAGAAGGTCACCGACTGTTGCGTCGAGATCAACCGGCTCGAGAACGTCGGCGACGCGATGAGGGACGCGGCTCTCGCGGAACTCTTTGAGAACGAGAAGGACCCTATTGAGGTTATAAAACGCAAAGAGATCTATCAGGACGCAGAGACAGTTCTGGACGTCTGCGAAGATATCGCCCATATGGTTGAATCAATACTGGTAAAACAAGCCTGATATGACGATCAGTATTATTTTTCTGATTGCGCTTGCCCTCCTCTTTGATTTCTTGAACGGGTTCCATGATTCGGCAAATTCAATCGCTACGATTGTTTCCACCCGCGTCCTGCCGCCGCGCTATGCCGTCATCTGGGCGGCGTTTTTTAATTTCCTCGCGTTCTTCTTCTTCGGGCTGCACGTGGCCAATACTATCGGCAAAGGGATCATCGATATCGCTATCATCGATAAGAGCATTATCTTCGGAACGCTTGTCGGCGCCTGCGGCTGGAACATCATCACCTGGTACTTTGGTCTGCCGACCAGCTCGTCGCATGCGCTGATCGGCGGCATGATCGGTTCCGCGCTCGTCAAGTCGGGGCCCCGCGCGCTTGTCTGGAGCGGTATCATCAAAACCGTTTCGTTCATCTTTATCTCTCCGGTCGTCGGGCTGATTCTCGGTCTCGGGTTCGGTATTCTGGTGTACTGGCTCTTCCGCAGAAGCGCCCCGATGAAGGTCGACCATTTTTTCAGGAAGGGGCAGCTGGTTTCAGCGGCTTTTTACAGCATGGGGCACGGCGGCAATGACGCGCAAAAGACCATGGGGATCATCGCGAGCCTGCTCTTCAGCGCGGGGATATTGGGCGGGAAGTTTTATATCCCGTTTTGGGTAACCTTCCTCTGCTATACGGCGATCGGCTGTGGCACGATGTTCGGCGGCTGGCGTATCGTCAAAACGATGGGGCAGAAGATCGCGAAGCTCAAGCCGATCGATGGGTTCTGCGCTGAAGCGGGCGCGGCCATTACGCTCTTCGTAGCGTCAAGTTTCGGCATACCGGTCAGCACAACTCACACGATCACCGGAGCGATTATGGGAGTCGGGTCGCTGAGGCGTTTGAGCGCGGTCAAATGGGGCGTTGCGGGGAATATCGTTTGGGCATGGCTCCTGACGATCCCGTGTTCCGCGGCGATAGCCGCGCTCGCGTATCACCTCGCGGTAAAATTCCACTAAGCTGCCTCTCTCGCAGGTAATCCCGGCAGGAGAATTTTTTGTTTTCAAGAAAAAGTTGTACCATTAGAGAGTCCGTAGTAAGGTGTTGTAAATTATATAAAATTTAAATTTGACTTTTACAAATTATATGCTATACTAGAAGTGAGGAAAGAAGAAGCTCTTTGAGTAGAAAATTCAGACAGACGTACCGCTGAAAAAGGCTAACCCGCAGCAATGCGGGGGCGCAAAGCGACAGCTCCGCGAAAGCGGAGGGCTGCGTTGCCAGGGGGGAGAACCCTAGAGGCTGCCTTTAGGGTTTTTTGTTTTTGGTGCGTCTGGCTCAGAGGAGGTGAACAAGATGAAGAAGTTAATCTCTCTGGCGGTTGTGTTCGCTCTGGTATACGGCGCTTTTGTGGTCGCCGCGATGGCGGGTTGCGAGAACGGCAAATAAGCGGTTCTGCGTGACCACCAGTACCTAGAGGAGCACAGGGCTCTCTATAAAAGGTCCCGCGCGCATTTGTGGGGGCCTTTTATCTTCTCGTGATCGTCCCTCTGCCTTGTGATGGCGGGCTCTTTGCGCATTGACAAGAGAGCAGCAAAGACTTACAATGAAATCGTGCCGTACTGCATAACGGAGAGTTGCTGTGGCGCCTGAACCAAAAAAACTGAATACATACGGGTTAATAAAGATCGCTGGGGCATATCTCTTTATCATTGTTCAGGCATCTGTATTCTTCGCGGCAGCAGGGCGCTGGGATCTGCACCGCGGCTGGCTTTTTTTTCACTCGATCTTGCGTATTGCTCGATAGCGAATCTTATCATGGCCGTGATCGATCCGGCCATTGTAAATGAGCGCGGTATGAAGCATACCGGCACCAAGAGCTGGGATAGAGCATTTTTTCTTTTGTGTGCGCCCTTAGCTCTCTTCGTCATGCCCTTGGTGGCAGGATATGATCTCGGGCACACGGCAGCGCCACGTATCCCGGTTATCTATTCGGTTATGGGGTGTTTGGTATATCTGTCCGCGGCTTTCTTTATGCAGTGGGCGACATATGTCAATAAGCATTTTGAAGTGACGGTCCGCATACAGGACGACCGCGGTCACCGGGTAGTTTCCTCAGGGCCTTACCGCATCATACGACACCCCGGATACTCTGCTGCGATAACCTTATATCTTTTAATGCCCGTTATTGTTGGATCGTATTATGCTTTAATACCGGCCGGGTTGATCACGGCGCTCTTCATCGTGCGGACCGCCTTGGAAGACGCGACCCTTTCGAATGAACTTGCGGGGTACACCGCATATGCAAACCGGGTCAAGTTCCGTCTCGTCCCCGGCATCTGGTAAGATGTCATAGAAGATCGCGATCTAGGGAGGATACGTGATATGAACACCGCTCTTCTGCATCAGAAAGTCGAATCGCTCAAAGCGTATCCGGTCTTCTCAGGAAAAGACCCTGAGCTTTCACGATTCGAGACCGTGATCGCCGGCCTGTCGGAGTGGCAACTCTTCAGGATAAACCCGCTGGTTTTCGCAAAAGAGAACGGTTTCGACGCGCGCCTGTGCGTCGATATATTCATTCACGGCGCCAAGATAGGGATCTTTGATTTCGCCTGGAACCTGCTCTGTCCGGGGTGCGGCGGCGTGGAATACAGCGTTCATTCGATGGACCAGATACAGAGCAACCTCTTCCACTGCACGATATGCCATATCGACGTCTCGACCGAGCTCGATAATCAGATAGAGGCCGCCTTCACGATAAACAACTCGATCTATCCTCTCGCGCTCGATCCTTTCGCGTCATTCGATAATTACCGCAAATATTTTTTCTCTTCCAATTACGTGCGCAGCCAGGAACTGCAGGGGTATTCGCAGAGCCATTTCGTAAAATTCGCCGTGATCCCGGCCGGCGAGGCGCGCCCGATGGTTTTTACGCCTGAGAAGGACGCTCTCTACCGTCTCTTGAGCATGGTGGCGCACACGCAGATATTCCTTCCGGTCAGAGCTGAAGCGGCACCAGGTCCGCGCCATTTCCAGATCGATATCAACGCCGGCGGTTTTATGTACAACGAGCTCCCCTTGCCCCCCGAAGAAGTTACCCTTGAGGTACATAACCGGACCAAAAAGCCCCTTGCCACCGTCCTCTTTAAAACCGATTTTACCCTTATGCACGCGATCTTGAAGGAACATCCTAATACGCGGCTCCCGTACC
>JBAWYO010000060.1:0-8582 GCA_037143495.1 Candidatus Omnitrophota bacterium
ACCTTATACTCATTCTCGGTTTTATGGGGCTTTTTCACTCGACACTGACGCTGCCGGGCATCGCGGGTATCATCCTGACGCTCGGTATGGCAGTCGACGCGAACGTGCTGATCAATGAGCGCATGCGCGAGGAGCGAAAGCTCGGCAAGTCGCTGCGCGCTTCGGTGGCCGCCGGATATCACAAGGCGCTCTCGGCGATCGTCGACTCTAACCTGACGACCGTTGCGGCTGCCGCGCTGCTCTTCTGGTTCGGCACCGGTCCGATCAAGGGATTCGCGATCACGTTGACCGTTGGTCTTCTCGCCAGCATGTTCACCTCGATCATCGTCACGCGGGTGATCTTCGACCTGCTCCTCAACGCCGATATGCTCCACAGCCTGCCGATGCTCAACGTATTCCCCGAGACGAAGATCGATTTTATCGGCAAGCGCAAGATCTGTTATATTATCTCGATCATTATGGTCATCGTCAGTTTCGCGCTCTTCGCGAAGAACGGTCAGAAGAATTTCGGCGTCGACTTTGCGGGCGGAACCGTTATCCAGTATGCTTTCAAAAAAGATATTAATATCGATACCGTGCGTAAAGCGCTCTCGGAACTGGGGCTAGGCGAGGCGTCAATACAGCAGTTCAAGGACAAGCCCCGCGAGATCTCGATCAAGATCAAAGAGAATAAGACGACCGCGATCGAGACGAAACTTAAGGCTGCCTTGCCGGATAATCAATTCGATATCCTGCGGGTAGAGACCGTCGGTCCCACCGCCGGCAAAGAGCTTAAGGGGAAGGCTTTTTGGTGTCTCCTGCTGGGGTTGGTGGCGATCGCTATTTACATTGCGGTCCGCTTTAACCTCAAGTACGGTATTGCGGGTATTATCGCGCTCATCTATGACGTCTGTATAGCGATCGGTGCGCTGGCGCTGACGCATCGCCAGTTCGATCTGACGATCGTTGCCGCGCTTCTCACGATCGCCGGTTATTCGATCAACGACACCGTTGTTGTCTATGACCGCATCAGGGAGAACCTGAAGATCAATCGCAAGGGGAGCCTTGCCGATGTCATTAACTCGAGCGTCAACCAGATGCTGTCACGTACCGTATTAACGACCGGTGTTACGCTTCTCGTCGTTATTGCGCTCTTCTTTTTCGGAGGTCAGGTTTTGAATGATTTCTCGTTTGCCCTGCTGATAGGATTCTCTTCGGGGGTGTATTCTTCCGTCTATATAGCGGGACCGCTCCTGATAGCATGGGAGAAGAAACGCCTCGCGGCACCGGCTAAGAAATAAGGAGTAAGAAAAAGTTACAAAAGAAGAAGGGCGGGTTTTAAACCCGCCCTTCTTCTTATTCGGTATGTATGTTTTTTTAAGCGACTTTTTTCGCTTTACCAGCTTTTTTGATTTTCCCCGCTTTAAGACATTTTACGCAGATCTTAACCTTTTGCGCGCGTCCATCGATCATAGCCCGTACCGTTTGGAGGTTCGGGAGGAAGCGGCGGATCGTTATACCGGTGATCTTAATACCGACGCCGCCTTTTTTCTTCGCAAGACCGCGATGAGCGTAGGTTCTGCCAGCGACCGGCCCTTTTTTGCATATCTCACATACGTTAGACATCTTTTGATTCTCCTTTAATGATGCGAAATCACTGTTTTTAATTCCGTGCGACCGTGTTATAATATCATACCGGTTATGCCTATGCAAGATAAAAATACTTCGCCAACGGCCTTTCATCCGATGAGCGGCATGCGTACGCCCATCCAGTATATCAAGGGCGTGGGACCCAAAAGAGCCGCTTTTCTGAATAAAATGGGCATCTCCACCGTTGAAGATATATTCTACCATTTGCCCGCTCGATATGAAGACCGATCGAACTTTACGCCGATAGCGAAGGTCGTGATCGGTGAGCGTCACACGCTCAAGGGCCAGGTCCTTTCTTTCGGGTTAAAAAAAACAAGGAAGGGGCTCTCGGTCTTCCAGGTGGCGGTCGGCGACACTACCGGGGTTATTTACGCGCTCTGGTTCAACCAACCGTTCGTACAGAAATTCTTTAAGGTGGGGCAGAAGATCATTCTCTACGGCAAGGTCGATCTCTACGATACGCCGGTCATTAACCAGCCCGAATATGAGATCGCGGAGACCGATGAGGAGGGCGATGAGAGCGCGCACCTGGGGAGGATCGTTCCCATCTACCGGCTGACGAAGGAGATCTCGCAGCGTTTTATCCGCGCGTTGACCAAAAAAGTGATCGAAAATTATTCGCGATTTCTGACCGACGCGCTCGATACCCATATCCGGGCGCGTCATCGTCTCGTTGATATTCGTTTCGCGATCAACAGCATCCATTTTCCGCTTAATGATGAAACGCTCAAACGAGCGTACCGGCGCATCGTTTTTGAGGAATTCTTTCTTCTGCAGTGCGCGATAGCGCTCAAGAAACGCCAGGTTAAGGTCGAAACGGGGCACAGCCACCAGGTCGAGGGAGAGCTCATCGAGGCTTTTAAGAAGGCGATACCGTTCGAGCTGACGAAGGGCCAGCGCGCGGCGATCGCGCAGATCGAGAAGGACATGAAAGACCCGAAGCCCATGAGCCGGCTCCTTGAAGGCGACGTCGGCTCCGGCAAGACGGTCGTCGCGGCCTACGCGCTCGTCCTGACCGTGCAGAGCTCTCATCAGGGGGCGATCATGGTGCCGACCGAGATACTCGCGGAGCAGCATTATCTCTCGCTGAGCAAGCTGCTGATGCCGCTCGGGATCAATGTCGCGCTCCTGATCCATAGTGTGCCGCCGGCGGCAAAAGAGAAGATCGCCCGGCAGATCAAAGAGGGTGAGGTCGATATCGTGGTCGGGACGCACGCCCTGATCCAGGAGGGCGTTGAGTTCAAAGAGCTCGGGCTCTGTGTGATCGACGAGCAGCATAAGTTCGGCGTGACCCAGCGGGATATATTGCGTAAGAAAGGGCTTAACCCTGATGTGCTGATCATGACCGCTACCCCGATCCCGCGCACGCTCGCGCTGACGGTCTATGGCGACCTCGATATCTCGGTCCTGCGGGAGTTGCCCCCGGGCAGAAAGCCTATTTCGACCTACTGGGTTGAGGAGGACGAGCGGGGAAGAGTATACGATTTTGTGGCCGAACAGGTCAAGGAAGGGAGGCAGGCGTATGTCGTCTGTCCCCGCATCAAGGAGAGCGCGGACGAGGCGGAGCCTTCGCCGGCACCGGCGGCCGAGCTCTTCGACCGCCCGGTCGATATCCGGTCGGCGACAAAGACCTATGAGCGATTTCGGCAGGAGACATTCAAGGATCTGAAAGTAGGCCTTCTTCACGGACAGATGTTGCCGGAGGAGAAGGAGAAGGTCATGGCCGCTTTTAAAAAAGGCGCGATCGATATCCTCGTCTCGACAGTTGTGATCGAGGTCGGTATTGACGTGCCGAACGCTACCGTGATGGTCATCGAGAACGCCGAGCGGTTCGGGCTTGCACAGCTCCACCAGCTGCGTGGCAGGATCGGCAGGGGCGAACACGATTCGTATTGCGTTCTGCTCGCGAACCCGTCCACCGAAGACGCGAAGAAGCGTCTCGAGGCTATTACCGAGACTGTCGATGGTTTCGCGATCGCCCAGGAGGATCTCGAGATCAGGGGGCAGGGTGAGTTTTTCGGTACCCGTCAGAGCGGCCTGCCCGAGATCAGGTTTGGCAATATTATTCAGGATATGGAGATCATGGAAGAAGCGCGTAAGGAGGCGTTCGAGATCATACATGCCGATTCCGCGCTTGCTGCTCCCGAACACCGGCTTTTGAAGGAGAGCCTCTATCGCCGGTTCAGGGGACGCATCGATCTCATACATGTCGGATAAAGAACGGGAGCGTCTATGCGTGTCATAACCGGAAAATTCAGGTCACGGATCATTAAGGCGCCCCGCGGCGTCGAATTGCGTCCGACCGCGGATCGGGTCAAAGAATCGCTCTTCGCTATTTTGGGCGGATTTGTGATCGACAAGGATTGCCTCGATCTTTTCAGCGGTACCGGGAATCTGGGCATCGAAGCCTTTTCGCGCGGGGCCCGTTCGTGTGTTTTTATCGATGCGAACAGGCGTTGTACCGTTGCGATCAAGGAGAATATCGCTTCGCTGGGGATCATTGAGGGGGCCCAGGTCTTTTGCCGGGACGCCTTCCGGTTCCTTAAGGAGGCCGAGGTACAGGGAAGCTCTTTTGACCTTATATTCCTGGATCCCCCTTATTACAATGATCTGATCAAAAAAGCCTTGCTAACGGTCGATTCCTATAATATAATTAAGGCTTTCGGTATTGTCATTGCCGAACATCATCTTAAGGATGAACTTCCGCCGGCTGATGAACTGAAGCGGCTGGTTCTTTTCCGGCAGGAGAGTTACGGCGGGACCATCCTATCGTTCTACCATCTGAAAAAGGTCGATTAATATACACAGGCCAGGAGCGCGGCAGTCATGATTCGCAAGGCGGTCTACCCGGGCAGTTTCGATCCTATTACGTACGGGCATCTCGATATTATTACGCGGGCAGCCCTGGTTTTTGATGAGGTGACGGTCGCCGTTGCCCATAATGCCGAGAAAGATCCGCTTTTTTCGGTCCCCGAACGGGTTGCGCTGCTCAAGCGGGCGACGCGATCCATGAAGAACGTTACGGTCGCCGATTTTGAGGGGCTCGCAGTTAATTACGTTAAGAAAAAAGGGATACACGTCATCATACGCGGACTGCGGATGATATCGGATTTCGAGTACGAATTCCAGATGGCGTTGACGAACCGCAAGCTCGACGGTTCCATCGAAACGATATTTATGATGCCGCACGAGTCATATTCCTACGTATCGAGTAAATTGATCAAGGAAGCGGCGGCGCTCGGGGCGTCGCTGAAAGGTTTTGTTCCTTCTTTTGTCGAGAAGGCTTTGTTGGAGAAGATTAACACTAAGGAGGGGTAAGTTATCATGGATTGTATCGCTGAATTGAGGAGCAAGGCGAAAAAGGCGCCGAAAAGGGTTGTTCTCCCCGAGGGGCAGGACGAACGGATGATCAAGGCGGCGGCGATCTCGCAGCAGCTCGGCATCGCGAAGATCATTCTGCTGGGTAACGAGAAGATCATTGCGGATAAAGCCAAGACGCTTGGCGTTTCTCTCGCCGGCGTTGAGATACTCGACCACACCACAGCGAAGAATTTCGATGAGTACGTTAATGCCTATTATGAGATCCGTAAACATAAGGGCATGACCCCCGAAGAGTCGCGCGCGACCCTGACCGAAAAAGCGGTCTATTACGGCGCTTTAATGGTCCGTAATAATCTCGCGGACACCTTTGTCGCCGGGGCGGTTTCGACGTCCGGTGATGTGGCGCGGGCCGCTATATTCTGTATCGGCGTCGATAAACGGGCGGGCACGCTCTCAAGCTCGTTCGTCATACAGATACCGAACAGCCCCTACGGCGAGCAGGGGCTCTTTATTTTTGCCGATTGTGCGATCGTGACCGATCCGTCCCCGATGCAGCTGGCGGGTATCGCTTTCTCGTCAGCAAAACTCTTCAAGTCACTCTTCGGCAAGGAGCCACGTGTCGCGCTTTTAAGTTTTTCGACCAAAGGCAGCGCCGAAGGGCCGATCGTCGATAAGGTCAAAGAAGCGTACCGTATCGCGAAAGAGAAATATCCCGAGCTTGCGATCGACGGTGAGCTTCAGCTTGACGCCGCGGTCGATCCGGACGTTGCAAAGAAAAAATGCAAGGAATCCACCGTCGCCGGCAAGGCGAATGTGCTGATATTCCCTGATCTCAACAGCGGTAATATCGGTTATAAGATGGCGCACCGGCTGGCCGGCGGCAAGGCGATCGGACCGCTGCTCCAGGGTATCGCGAAACCGTGCAGCGATCTCTCGCGCGGTTGCAGCGCGGAGGATATTGTCGATGCTGTCGCGATCACCGTTGTCAGATGCGCGGGGGAATAAGCGATGTTGATACTGGTTATTAATTGTGGAAGTTCATCGATAAAGTACAAGCTCTATGACGCGGCGAAGGACCTCTTTCCCGCCGAAGGCGTGATCGAGAAGATCGGCGAGAAAGAGCCCAATCACACCCATAAGGTTCCGGGGCGCGACCCCTTAAAGCGTAAGGTTGCCGCGGGCGACCATCACGAGGGGATGGGTATCATCCTCGACATCCTGGTTGACAAGGACCACGGCGTCATTAAGACCATCGAAGAGATCGGCGGCGTCGGCCACCGCGTTGTCCATGGCGGCGAGGAGTTCAACTCTTCGGTGTTGATCAACGACGCGGTTATCGCGAGCATCACCAAATTCTCAAAGCTTGCTCCGTTGCATAACCCGCCGGCGCTGGCGGGCATTAAAGCGACGATGAAGCTCCTGTCGCATAAGCCGCAGGTCGCGGTCTTCGATACGGCGTTCCACCAGACGATGCCGAGCGAGGCGTATATCTACGCGATCCCGTATAAATTCTATAAGAAGTACGGTGTACGCCGGTATGGATTCCACGGGACGAGCCATAAATATGTCGCCGGCAAGGCGGCAAAGTTGCTGGGCAAGCCGGCGGATAAACTTAAGATCGTAACCTGTCACCTCGGTAACGGCTGCAGCATTACCGCCGTTCTCAATGGCAAGTCGATCGACACGAGCATGGGCCTGACGCCCCTCGAGGGCCTGGTCATGGGGACGCGGTGCGGGGATATTGATCCCGCGCTCGTCACGTTCCTGATGGAGAAGGAGAACCTGAGCGTCCAGGAGATCGACAGCCTGCTCAATAAGAAGAGCGGCCTGCTCGGGATCTCTGAGATCAGTAACGATATGCGGGAGAACCTTGCCGCGATAAAAGAGGGTAATGAGAAAGCGAAGCTTGCCGTCGATGTGTTTACGTACCGGATCAAAAAATATATCGGCGCGTATATCGCGGCGATGAACGGTATCGATGCCGTGGTCCTGACGGCGGGTATCGGCGAGAATAATACCGATATCAAGGTCAGGCTCGAGCGCGAACTCTCGGAGATCCTGCGCAGATTTGACGCGAAGATCCTCGTGATACCGACTAAAGAAGAGTGGATGATCGCGATGGAAACCTACGACGTGATCAAGGGTAAGAAGGGTTGAAAAGTTAAAAAGTTCAGCGTTGTGAAACCGATGAAAAAAGAAAAGAGGAAAAGCCGCTATGCCAAATCCTAAACGAAGACATTCCCGCTCACGCAGGGATAAACGCCGGAGCGCGAACAGTTGCCTGGATACCGTCGATCTCTCGGTCTGTCCGGAGTGCAAGATGCCGAAGAAGTCCCACCGGATCTGCCCGCACTGCGGTTACTATAAGGGCCGCCAGGTCGTCAAAGTCGGCGCGAAAGAAGAGAAAAAGAAGAAGTAGCATTCCCTGCCGGCGGTCAGCACGATGTGCCAAGGAGGTACGCGGTGAGAATAGCGGTAGATGGGATGGGGGGCGATCACGCCCCGGCTGTAGTTGTTGACGGCGTTGTTGAAGCCGCCCGCGAATACGGCTACGAGATTATCCTGGTCGGCGATGAAGCGACGTTGACCAAAGAGCTCCAGCGCCACGAAGCGTATCCGAAGACGATCACGATCCGCCACGCCGCGGAGGTTGTCGGCATGGCGGAACCGGCGACGACGTCGATCCGCAAGAAGAAAGATTCCTCGATGACGGTCTGTGTCGAGCTCGTCAAGAGCGGCGGCGCCGACGCGATGATGTCGGCGGGCAATACCGGCGCGGTCGTCTGCGCGGCGGTATTCAAGCTGGGCCTGCTGCCGGGTGTCGAGCGGCCGGGCATCGCGATCGTATTCCCGACCTTGAAAGGGCCGGGGATGATCATCGACGCGGGCGCCAACATCGATCCGAAACCGCAGCACCTCCTCCAGTATGGCCTGATGGCCGACGCCTATTCAAAAAAGATCCTGGGCAAGGAAAACCCGACGATCGGCCTGCTCAATATCGGCGAGGAAGAGAATAAAGGGACCGATTTCGTTAAAGAGACCCATAAACTCCTCAATGAGAGCAGGATAAATTTTATCGGAAATGTTGAGGGGCGGGATATCTGGAACGGCAGGAGCGATGTTATCGTCTGCGACGGTTTCCTGGGTAATGTCGTTCTTAAAGTTTCCGAGAGCGTTGCTTTTACGATCGTCGAGTTCCTGAAGACGGAACTGAAAAAATCATTTATGGCCCGCCTGAGCGTCCTGCTGGCCAAGTCGGCATTCAAGGCTTTTAAGAACAAGATCGATTACGCCGAGTATGGCGGCGCACCGCTTCTGGGGGTCAACGGCGCGGTGATCATATCGCACGGTTCGTCGAATAAGAAGGCGATCAAGAATGCCATACGCGTAGCCGCCGAGTTTAAAGAGAAGGACGTTAACCGGCTCATTATGGAAGAGATAGAAAAGTGGAAAAAATAGACGTTGGATTTCTGGGGTTAGGGTATTATGTTCCGCCGAAGGTCCTGACGAACCAGGACCTTGAAAAAATGGTCGATACGACCGATGAGTGGATCATTACGAGAACCGGGATCAGGGAGCGGCGCATAGCCGACGCGGCGGTCGCGACGAGCGATCTCGCAGCAGCGGCCGCC
>JBAWYO010000061.1:0-8436 GCA_037143495.1 Candidatus Omnitrophota bacterium
GGGTGGCGATGGTTTCGTCGTCGGCCCCCGCCTCGCCCGCGATCTTCCGGGCGACCCAACCGTTTCTTTTCCTCATCCGGGACACGGAGCGGGGCAGCGTTCTCTTCATCGGGAAACCCTTTTTTACCCGCCAAGTCGGAAAGCGTTAACCCGAGCAACATGTCGATATTTTTATCATCGAGAAATGAAACAAATTCCTCTAGATCAAAGTAGGGAGGAAAACTGTTCTGGCAGATCAAAAAATGAAGAGCGGTATGATATTTGACGATCAGCGTGTCTTGGCGAATAGTTTGGTTATCATAGCCCAGATACCGCATAACCGCTTCGGCAAAATGGGCCGAGTATACGGCATGGTCGCCCCAGAGATCTTCGTAACCGCGCTTACCGATATCATGAAAAAGGGCTATCCTGCGGCGGCGAACCGGGTCTCCGCCGGAACCGAAAAATTGGTCTGAAGCTGCTACCACCTGCAGTATGTGTTCGTCAACGGTATAGGTGTGCGGCCCGTACGGCGCCTGCCCCGTGATCAGCGCGCCCCACAGAGGGAAGAAAGGCTCGGCTGGCTTAGGATCCGCAACGCCCGTCTGGAGCAGAACCGATTGAAGGACGGCGTCCTTTCTTACGCACAACAATTCGTCAAGCTCTCCCGACTCCTGGGCCTCCCTCACCGATTCATAACTTTCGAGAATTTTTTCAAAGCGCTCTTGTTTATCTTTTTCTGAGTAAGCCAATGACCTCAGGTGCGAGTTCTCCGCGTTGATCCACCGGGCAAAGACCGGCGCCGCGGAAGCTTCATGAACAAAAAACGACCCCACCGCGGAGAGAATGATCGCGGTTATGAAATGCCGGACGTTAAAAAACCTGGCCGTATCATATTGCATAAACGCACCGCCGATGAATTGCCTAAACAGCATCCAGCGCTATTGGCAGCCGGACGGCCGACGCCTGCGCCTGCTGAGCGGCGTATTCCGGAATCAACGCACACAGGGCTCTCCACACAATTCCTGGATCGCCGGCAGCGACCCCTTCCGCAATCTCTCGTAGAAAATTTTCGATATGCCCAGCCGTCGGCGCAGAGAGCTTCTTGCGCGGAATGACCTGGACCCCTCCCCGATCTTGCGCGATCTTCTTGTCGCCGGCATCTATCAGGGGCTGATCGGGCAGATCACCGATACGCGGAGCGACATATCGATATCGGACATGACCCTCCGCACGATGATACGCGACGATCCTCTGGATAAGGTCGCTAATACGCACCTCATCCCCAAAGCTGGCAATAAAGACCTCCCCGTCGTATCCTGTCGCGCCGGCATACATCGCCGCCATGGCTGCTTCCGGTATCGATATAAAGTAACGCCGGGGGTTAGTGTTACCGTTGGTCACCGTCAGAGGCTGACCGCTGCTGATCTGATCCTCGATGATCGGCACCACGCTGCCGTCGGAACCGAGGAAGTTCGCTGGACGCACCGTGATGAACTTCGGGCCGCGGCCGGCATACGAGGCCATCATCATCTCCCCCGCTCTTTTGCTGGCCGCGTAAAAGGTGCTCGGGGAGACCGCTTTATCCGAGGAAAAAAAGACAAAATCTTTTACGCCGTGTTCGATGGCCAGCGTGGCAAGGACGTTAGTTCCCGCAATATTAGAGGTGGCACCTTCAATCTGGAAATCGGGATCCTCAAGCTTGTCGTTGTACTTGTTGGCGGCGGCGTGAAATAGTGAGGACGGTTTATATCGCTGGAAGATGTGCGCCATGGCGTTGCGATCAGCGGTATCGTACGGCAGAAAAACAAGCGGAACCCCCGGGTACTCAGCCCGCAACTTGGCAGCGAGGTCCTGGAGCGCCGCGGTGTCTTTGTAGATGAACAAGATCCGCGCGGGAGCGCATTCGGCGAGATATCGGCTGAGGGTGCGCCCCATCGACCCTGCGGCGCCGGTCACCATAACAACCTCACCCTGATAATGCGCGACAGTGGAGCTTATATCGACATATACCGATGGCCGACCCAGCAGCGCCTCTTCTTTTTGGCGGGCCACGCCTGCGAGGCGATGTATCCGCTCGCAAACTCTTTGCGGGCTGCTATCGACAGTACGATTCTGGTAGGCGAGCTGCCGTAGCGCGAAGCTCCCTTTAACGACGATACCCTTGCGAGAACCGGCACATGGATTTTTCGCAAACGCGTTGCAGCTGCCCAGGAATACTACCGCCGCAACTAAGAGAATGACCGCAGAAGTAGGACGTTTTCTACGAAGCATGGCGGCCGCCCACGATACGGGCGAAGAGTTCTACGATTGTGGGGTCGAACTGCTTGACCGACCAGCGCTCGAGTTCGCAGATCCCCTCCTGCGGAGTCCGCCGCTCCCGGTAGGCCCGGGGCGAAACCATGCAATCGTACGCGTCGCAGACCGCGAGGATGCGGGCGCCGATCGAAATGCGCCTGCCTTTTTTAAAGGCGTTGTCCGGATAGCCGTTGCCGTTATACCAGACGTGGTGATAGTAGACGATCTCGACGACCGCGCCGCTTAAACCCGATTGCAGCGCGAGCTGCGCCGATATCATCGGATGCATGCGTATCCGGTGCCACTCGAGATCGGTGAGTTTCTCGCGTTTTACCAGGACAGAGCCATCGACAGTGAGCTTGCCGACATCATGGATCAGGGAAGCCGCGATGATCGCGTCTTTCCTCACCCCGCGTATGCCCAGCTCGCGACAGAGCTCAAGCGCGAGATCGGCAACGTGCTCCGAATGAGCAGGCGCAAAGTCATTCTCCCGCTCAACCTTCCGTGAGAGTTCCCGCAGCTGCTGGATCGAATAGATAGACAGTCCCATGACTCCCTCCTCGCGGCGCAAGAGTTCCTTAAAAACTTTTCATGCTTCTATAGTAACCGGACAAAAAAATCTTTTTCCGGTGAAATTGCTCTTTATCTTCTCTTCTTCCCCGGCAGGATATTTTCGGGTATCACGGCATCATTCCCGCGCCCTGAATCCGCACATCCCGGACCCTTCTCTTCTGCCCTGCCGCCGAGGCTCTCTGCCGCCCTGATCCTTTGCCCCGCCGACACCTGATCCTTCAGCGCGCCGATATATGCGATCCCCAGCGAAGCGATCCTTGGTAACAACCGAACGTCATTGGCTATCTTTACAAGAGTTTCTCGCGCTACGGGTGACTGGTAACTGGTAACGGCTGACCCCAGCGTTTTAAGCTCAGAATAATCCGCAAAGAGTCCTTGGATATCTATCTCTTCCATACAGGAGCCGAGCAAACCGTCTACATTCTGCACCGAATCAATATCAAGGATAACGCCACGGGAAAGACCCAACTCGTTAAGCTGTTCCTCCATCGCAAATCGATCGACAGGTATGACGAGACAATCAGTCCGACCCAGCGCGCGCACTCGTGCGCGCACCACCTCAAGCATCTCAACGCTCGCTCGTTCACGCGGAATCCCTATTACGAAGGATGTTGGAGGCCGGTTGATCTTCTGTGCCTCCTGCGAACGCGCGCCGCGCGCAAAGAACGGCGCGTCAGCGATACCGGGCATTTCAGCGACCGCCACCGAGCGCAGGACGCTCTGGCTTGCCGCTGACGCGGCGTTATTCACCGGCTGCGGAGCCGCCGCCGGCGCGGGAGCGGCCGGTTGAGCCGTCCGGGTTGTGGCAGGACGCGCTGAAACGGTAACCGCCGGCGCTGGGGCTGCCGGCTGTGGTGACCGGGGCGTAACAGGGGTAACGACGGTGGTTGCGGGCTGGGATGGGCGGTGCGCCTGAACCGTTCCGGGAAGCCGGTCGTGCCGCCTGATCAACTCCTGACGAATCCGATCACACGCCCCCTGAATCCTCCCCCGGTCGCTCTCCCCTAATCCATCGGCCTGACGACGAACAGCATTAAGACGGATCAAGAGGGTTTCTATCCCATCTGCCGTCAGTCCGTTGCGTTGACCGGCGCGCCTGATATCGCGCATCATCCTCCCGGCACGGGCAATAATACGCTGCTGGCGTTGATTCAGGGCCCGGGACCGCATCATCCGCAATCCGATCGCGGCCCCCGCCGCCAGGCCGGCAATGATCCCGATGCCGGTCAGCCATCCGGATAACCCCGGCGTCCACAAAGGCTTCGGCGCCGCCGGACGCGCGGGACGCGCAGCTTCAAAGACCGGTCGCGGCAATGCCGCAGGGCGGTTGCCGGGCGCGACGGGCTCTCTCATCGGTTTGATATTTTCCATGATCCTGCGCAGTTCCGCAGCCGTCGGTTTGCGCAGATCGATCGTCGGTTCCTGCGGATCGGTAGGTTCACCTTTGATCTCAACGATCATCGGTCCGGCATCATACCAGACGCACTCACCGTGGCGAATCGTAGTGCCGAGATCACGCTCTCCGTTCTCCTCGACCGGACCCCAATAGGCCCCCTGGATCACGTCAGTCGCCCGCGCCGGATCGACGTCAATATAGATAACGCCGATCGGTAACCGGCGATCCTCGCGCGTTGTCGCCAGATCAGGCAGGGCATCATTTTCGAACGTGCATGGCTTTCGTGTATAGACATACTTGGCGACCCGCACGGTATTGATCTGCGGCGTCGTCAGAAGAATTTCACGAATAGCGGTAATCTGCTCATCGGAACAACCGGCATCTCTGAGCGCCGTCCAGGTATCATCATGAAAATCGGTAAAACCCTCAACCACGGAACCGTCTTCCTTAATATAGCCTTCGGTAGCAAGGAGCGTAACAACGGTCCCGAATTTATCTTCGAGCCCGACCTTCCTGAACTGTTCACGCGAAACAACCCGCGGAGTCTTTCCGGCGACTTTACCGCCGTCGATCGAGACCGTGCCGCGGATACCGTCGATAAATCTTCTGCCCGAGAGCGCGGCCGAGGGATCGTTGACGAGCGGAAGATCGTGGACCGTCGCGTTAGCGCCGGCCTCAACGGCATGCACAAGATCAGGATCTACGCCACCGTGCCTGCCTAATCCGGTCAAAGCGGCGCTCAGCGTTATAGGCCGGGTCCGTACGACCATCCTGCGCTCACCCGGCTTGGCTGTTATCCCGCTGTAAACCTCTCGCGGCGTGGCGATCCCGTCGGGATTAACAACGCTCAATGATACCGACGAATATCCCGGCTTAAAACCTACCTTCTCGTGGATAACCTCGGTACCGTCCTCTCTTCTTTCCAGGACCTTCAAGCGTCCCACCAACCCCGCCTGGAGCCGGATACCGCGCGGGTCTTCTGCTTTAAGCTCAGAGAGCGGATCAACCAGCGCAACCTCGCGTCCGGGAATTTCGACCTCAAGACCGGCTTGCATCCTTTTAAAAACGTACTTATACGTCCCCCGCAATTGCTCCAGCCGGTTCTCAAGCATCGCTATCTCGGCAAGCGTCAGATTCATGGACGGGCTATTTGCGGTCGTCCTGGTTGCCTTATTACCTCTTTCCAGGTTGGCGACCATCTCCCGCCGTTTCGCGATCCGGTTCTTCGTGCGGTCATGCTCGGAGAATATGTAATCAATGATCACTTTATGATACGTTTCTTTCGCCGCGGTGACGGCATCCACGCCTTCGGCGTTACGCAAAGCCAGCACCGCTTCCATAACGCGCGCCTCGGTCTCCATCGTACCGGCGATCGCCTCGATATCGAAAGCATCGGCATATGCTTCCCAGGATAGCGCTTTGTTGTTTTCCTCGTAGAGCCGCTTCTCTATCGCCATCTGCTCACGCAACCCGGCGGCGATCTTCAGGTGCATCTCAATACCGATCCGCAATTGCTTATCGGACTGCTGGTCGATCGTCGCGAACTGGCTTTGGAGCGCCACCAATTCATCACCGATCGGCTTCCCCGGCAATCCGGGGATCTTGACCTCAAGGAGCGCGTTCCAGGGGAAGAGGCTGCCGCCCGGGGTCGCCAGCGGTACGGTAGCATGCTGATCAAGCTTGCCCATCATAAAGCCGCCCATATCACTAAGGGTCCGATAGAGGGTCGAAGCGGTTCTGACCCCCTGTAGCGGCGACGTCGGATCGAGCGGCCCCGCGGTCCTGATCGGATCATCATAAAAATGGGGCGGCAGGAGCCCCGCTTCGAGAAGCGCCTCGTTGGCCACCGCATTGCACCCGAGATTGTCCCGCTGCAGCTTGACGACCTCGTTGGTAACCCTGGCCATTCTCAGATCAGTTTGCGAAATTGCCCTCTTGTTCTTATCCGCCAGCGCAACGGCCCACTGATACATTTTTTCGCGCACACTGACGATCCGGTCATTCATCGCGCTAAGAGCGCCGAACTGTTGCCTGAAAGCCTCGATCGCCTCATCGGTATTGAGCCCCTCAACGGTAACCGCATGCTGTTCAACATCGATCGCGGCCGCTTCAGCCTGGGCAACAATCTTCCGTGCCTCAAGAATATCGGCCTCGAGGCCGTCCGCCTCAGATACCGCTTTTTTCTTGAGAAGTTCCCGGGTACGCTCGACCTGCTTCTTCCACAGATCTATATTTGCCACCAGAACGATCCGTTCCTGATCAAGCAACTGCCGTAGACACTCCTGGGCGGCTTTAAAAGCTCCGACGCGTCTTTCTCCGGTAAGGGGCTCCTCCATATTCTCTATAGCGGCGAGGCTCTTGCGCACATCGATGATCCCGGTCCCGGTCGCGAAGGTTGTCGGCAACGGCAACGTGCTGCCCAGCGCCGCGAGGTGTCCATAGAGCTCTTTCTGAACCTTAAGCTGCTCGATCCGCGCGAGCGATTTCGCGCGTTCCGCGTTTAAGATATCCACCGTCGACTGGCTCGTTGCCCTCTTGGGAATCGAAAGCTCAACATCAAGGACACGCATCGCGCCCTGAATATAGCTGATCTCCGCGTCGATCTGCCGGTTGATGCAATCCTTATACTCCTGCCAAAGTTGCGCCTGGTCAGCGCCCCCTTTGGCCTGGCGTACCAGCAGATCAGTGATCGAATGCTGTATCTCCTGCACAAAACCCTGCTCACATTCAAGGCGAGATTTCATAATGTCGACCCAGGAGACTGCTTTTGATGGTCCTTTATTCATCTCCTCTTCATGGGCCAGGATCGCCCGGGCAAGGGCGATCCGGTTACGCTGCTCATTCGCCTGGCCGTTAACGATCGCTATCTGGGCATCCAGAAGCTCTCCGGGTGAATCGATCGTAACGAGCGGCGTATCGACATACCAATCCTTCATGACCATCTCCGGAGCCGGCTCAAAATGCAATAAACTGCGCAAGTTAACTTCTGCCTTTGCCGCGACAGGAATGGCGTTTCCGAGTTCCTTATTACCCAGTGCCGAGGGAATAAAAATTGCCGCCGCCCCGACGAGACTGGCGCCCATTATCTGAAGGAAAGAACGACGGGGGCGAATTTTTGTCGAACGCGCATGCAGCGTTTCGATCGACTCGACAGCGGCCGCTTTGAGACGCGCCCGCGCGTAGGCGAGGAATCCGCTCTCATAGGCACCGATGGCCGAGATGACACCGGCGTCGGTGCTGACCTCGGCGGGAACCAAACGAGCCCGCGCGCCTGCGCCCGAACGGCGTATCTCCGTTTCAAAACCGAGCACCGCCGCGTCAAGCCTCCCCTCGCCTGCCATGATATCGATAATGCACCGGTGGCATTCGCTGACCGGCTGGGCGTCAAGGGCAAAGAGCCTCGACCTGCTCGCGGCGTAGCGGTGCCGAAGTTCCGGAGGGACCTGGCGACGGGCGGCATCGATATGTTCGACAAACTCGTGATCGATCGCCTCAGCGAGCATCGCCGCGGCGTCGTAGGAGCCGCTCATTAACTTTTCTTCGAAAAATCTTCTCGTGACCGCGATATGGAGCCTGCCATCCTCCCCCATATATCCGAGGAAATATGCCTGCCGGTCAACCATGAAACGCCCGGTGAATTCATCGGTTATTTCAATCGTGACACCAGCCCCGGCGGCGGGCGATCCCGCTCGCTGCAAGAGCGCCTGTGCCTCAAGACCAAAATGACGCTGCTGGCCCGGCCCTCTCGAACGGAGCATCTCGGTCGTTACCGGTGTGATCCGCGTCCGGTCGAGCGTGATCGCCTGCGCCTCATCGAAACGCAGCGCTGATCCGGGTTCCTTAAAGGTAGAAACACCTGATGATCCGCTCGTCGGAGGCGTCCTGCCGGTGCGGCGAAGCTCCCGCCGCTGGGCCAATGCCTCCCGCATCTCCGCATCGGTGCGCCAGATGCTTCTGACCGGCTGGATAAAGAGCCTCGTCACGCTTTCGCGCAGAATACCAACGGTAAAGACCAAAACCCCCGCCCCCAACCCCAATGTAGCCGCTACCAACGGTCGTGTCCAGAAACGGCGCCGGTCGGTCGTCAGATTGGCGTCCCTGACCCGCTGCCGCTCTCCGGCGATCCATCTGAAGAATCTCCCGCTCCAGGGCCGGCGCGATATCCTCTCCCGCCGGTTACAACCGTCGAA
>JBAWYO010000062.1:0-8420 GCA_037143495.1 Candidatus Omnitrophota bacterium
CTTTTTAGCTTGGTCTTTCGCTGAAAGCGAAAGTAAAAAGAGATTTTTCCGAGCGGAGGTCTGCCGCTGGAGCAGACCGAAGCGTCCCGGCGAACCGGTTTGCCGCATCGGAACCCATATAACCAACTCACTGAGCCGTTAGCCTCTTCAATATCACCTGCCGCTCCGACGCCGGCAGGCGCATCTTGCGTACCACGCGCGAGAAGAACTCTATCGACTGGTCGTACGTCGCCGTATCGACGGGATACGGCGTCGCGTCCTTGCCACCATGCGCGAACGAATAGCGCGCCGGATCCTCATAAGATGGCTTGGCGCCGTAGATCACCTCCGAAACGAGGCTGAGCGCGCGCATCGTCTTGGGGCCGACGCCCTCGAGCGAAAGGAGTTTCTCGTAGCTCTCCGGTTTCGTCTCGCAAACCTTATAGAGCACCTTCTCCAGGTACTTGCTCTTTGAAAAATCCTCAAGCATGAGCGGATGCCAGAAGAACTCGCGGTTCTCGAGATTGAGCAGTGTCACCTCGTCATCGCCCTTTTGCGCTGTGACCATTTGCGACAGGTCGGAGGTGTGTTTACGGATGATCTGTATGTCCTTCATCAGGCTCTGGTAATTACCGCCCGCCAATTCAGTGCTGATGTCGCGCGTCGTGCCGCTCTCCTGCGCGGTGAGGTCGAGCGTCGGCACCTGCTCCTGGCTCGCGATCCCCGCGTGCGGCTCACAGACCAGGTCGGTGACCTTATCCGAGTGCCAGTGGTACCGGCGGGCGCTCCCCCGCTCGGTATTCATCCCCTGCTGGACGACCGACCAGGCACCGTTCTTCGAGAAGAAAAAACTATGGTGGTAGATCTGGAAACCGTCCTGGATGAGCGCGCTGTCGACCTTCGCCGCCATCCGGGAATTGTAGACGAGATTATTAACTTTAGGCTCGGGCAGGCTCAGTATCTGCCCCCAATTTTCGATCTCATCGGGGGTCTTGCGACTGGTCTTGCCCTTGCCGCCGCAGATAAAAAGGCCGAGACGCCGCTCGTTGCCCCTGATCGCGCCTTTAAGCGCCGCGGTCAGGATCGTCGTCAAGCCTGAGGCGTTCCAGTCGAACGCGAGCACCGTGCCCAGCGACTGGAACCATACCGGGTCAGCGATCCTTTTGACGAACTCGTCGGGGCCGTACTCGTCGACGATACAATAGACCATCTCCCGCCCCAGCCTGACCATCCGGTCATAGAGCCATTTGGGGCAGGTACCCGTATCGAGCGTAAATGTCGCAACGCCGCGTTTGATCATACGTTGTTCTCGCAAAATTGGCTGAAGGGCCGCCTGCCGGCTTAACTCCCGGCTATACTGTCAATTATCAAGTAAGATTTTTACGGGACCTGTCGCGGCAACCGGTTCGCTGGAACACTTGCCCGTCCCCTGCGAGGCCGGGCTGCGTTCGGGAAAACCCGCTCGCTCTCCCTCGTCCCGCCTTGCGGCGGTCCTCGGGATCCATGCCCGCTCGCGGGTTTTCACGTCCCGCTCACCGGCATTGCCACGCCACCCGTAAAAATCATATTTATACGATCTTCAAAACTTCCGTCAAATTACCAGCGATCTTATACGGCTTCGCTTTGCGCAACTCGGCCCTTGTCGAGGAACCGCCCGCGACCGCTATCGTCCTGACACCGGCATTATGTCCGGCGCGGACGTCAATGACCATATCTCCGACGTACCAAACGTTCTCTTTGCGCGCCTTGAGGAGGCGCATAATACGCAGAAGCATCGTTGGTTGCGGCTTAATATCACGCGGACCCTTGCCGCAGAGGATAACGCTGAAATACTTCTCAAGGTTAAGATGGCGCAACAATATCATGCTGAATTTCCGGGGACGATTTGTCGCGACGGCTAAGAAAAACCCGCGTTTTCGCAGGGTCTTCAACACTTTTATGGCACCGGGTTGGCGCTTCGCATACCGCACCAGCGAGGCTTGATGATCCTTACGGTAAATCTTAAGGGCAGCGGTCACCTCGCTGCCCTTAAAAAAAGCCCTGATAAAATTAAGGTCTCCGGCTCCTACGGTCCTGCGCGCCTTCTCCTGACTCACGCCAGGATATCCGAACTCCCCGAGCGTATGGTTCAAACTCGTGTGTATCGCCCGGTAGGCATCGAGCAATGTACCGTCAAGGTCAAAGATCACGACGTTCGGCTCCCCCGAGCGCGCGCCGGAAGATCCGCGTTTCATGCTACTTTCGGCAGATGATGGAGCGCCTCTTTGATCTGGTGCTCAGGATGCTCGTAATCCTCAAGCTTGCCGGCGAGATGCGCGTCATAGGCTGACAGATCGAAATGGCCGTGGCCGCTGTAATTAAAGACGATGCACTTGCCGTCGTTCTTCTTCGCCTCTTCGATCGCGCACTTGATCGCGTGCGCGGTCTCGGGCGCCGGCAGATGACCTTCGGTGCGCGCGAAGAGCAACGCCGCCTCGAATATCTGGTTCTGCGTATAGGCCTGCGCCTCCATCAGCTTATTCTTGACGAGCAGGGAGACGATCGGCGCCATACCGTGATAGCGCAGCCCGCCCGCATGGATCGCGGTCGGCACGAAACGGTGGCCGAGCGTATACATCTTGACGAGCGGCGTCAGCTCAGCGGTATCGCCGAAATCATAGGCGTAGATGCCTTTGGTCAGCGTCGGGCAGGCTTTGGGCTCCACCGCGATCATGCGGATCTCCTGCCCCTTAAGAACATCCGGCACGAACGGCAGGCAGAGTCCGGCGCAATTGGAACCGCCGCCGACACAGCCGATCAGGACGTCCGGCTTCTCCCCGGCGATCTCGAGCTGCTTCTTCGTCTCGAGACCGATCACCGTCTGGTGGAGCATAACGTGATTTAATACACTTCCCAGGGCGTATTTTGAGTCATCGTGGCTGGCGGCATCCTCGACCGCCTCCGAGATCGCGATACCGAGGCTCCCCGGCGATTCGGGGTCCTTTTCGAGAATACCTTTGCCCGCGTGCGTATGCTTCGTCGGCGAGGCGTGTACCTCAGCGCCCCAGACGTGCATCAGCGAACGACGGTATGGCTTCTGCTGATAACTCACTTTCACCATGTAGACGGTGCATTTGAGGCCGAAAACACTGCAAGCGAACGAGAGCGCCGATCCCCACTGGCCCGCGCCGGTCTCGGTGCAGAGCCTCGCGACCCCTTCTTTTTTATTGTAGTACGCCTGGGGGATCGCGGTATTAGGTTTATGACTCCCCGCCGGGCTTAATGACTCGTTCTTATAGTAGATCCTGCAGTTCGTCTTAAGAGCTTTCTCAAGCCTCACCGCGCGCTGGAGCGGCGTCGGCCGCCAAATCTTATACACATCGTTGATCTCGTCGGGGATATCGATCCAACGCTTCTCGCTCATCTCCTGCTCGATCAACGACCGTGGAAAGATCGGCGCGAGATCTTCCGGGGTCAGCGGTTTCCCGGTCCCCGGATGGAGCGGCGGGGGCAGCTGGCCCGGCAGGTCGGCGAGAACATTGTACCAAGACCGGGGAATATCTTTCTGACTAAGATTTATTCTTTCGTTATCCATGCTCGTACTTCCTCCGTTATTTTTTTATCTTAAATCACGCCGTCTTTGAACAGGAACATTCTTCCCGTCGTAATCGGGCTTTAGGTCACTGAATTTTCTAGGAACCCCTGTCGCTATGCTTACGACGGGAAATTGCATAGAGCACGCAACAAACCACGAGAACGACGCAAGCCGCGGTATTCGCCCGAGCGCTGGCGGACTTAGGAACCGCTGCGGACGCGGGGACATTCTTTTGCCGCTCTAACTGGCCAAGCAGTATCCGGCTCTCCTCTTCCATGCGCTGCTCTTCGGCCAGCTTTTCATTCTCTCGCGCGATGATATACTGCCGCTGCTGATAGGCGTCCTCTTCTATCGCGGCACGGTCCTTTATAATGATCTCGGCGCTCACCCGGTTTACGGACGCCAGCATCACGCTGCCAACGATTGCCGCCATGACCGCAATGACCGCCCAAGACTGCCTCATGACGCGCCCCAATCGATTACCGTCGGATTCTCAGCGATCGGCAGCTGAAGATTAGTCGGCCACAACGGTGTGCCCAGATACCGGCTATCAACTCTTTCGTCGTGATTGAGTTCCCACCCGCTGTCGCACACGCATTCGTCTTTCGCGACCAGCGACCCGTTTTCAATAAGATGACCGACGTATCCGGTGATCGCGTGAGTGGCGTACAATATGCCGTCGATATGGGTTATTGAATTATTCGCGAACTGGGAAAAACTGCTGGTGCCGCCGGGTATCCTTGAAAACTGATTGACATTGACGCCGGGATTTAAATCGGACCATCCGTACTTAACGCCGGGCTGGGGATTGCCGTACACAATATCGGCTTCGCGATCCCAGGTGAAGAGATATGAGCTGTATAACCACGCATTGGCTGGATTATTGTAGTACCCGAAGATCAGGTTCTGTTTTGCGGCAAAGCAGACCAGGTCTTTATCCTTATTCGCCGTAACCCAGGCGTCGATATCGGTCAGGCTCGTTGAAGCGGGCCTGACCGTCGTCGGCGGATTGACGTACGTTACATTATCCGCGATATACAGGTTCCTACCCGCGCAAAAAGTGCCGTGTCCGGTGACATATCCGCTGATAATAAGATCGCCGCGGACGACGACGAGCCCCTGGATCACGATAGGCTTGCTGCTGGTGCCTACCAGATACAGGTTATTCGTCTCTCCGCTGTGGGTGCTGCTGTAAACCGCGTTAATGATCGTCACGCCGTTTATTTTTACCTTCGCGCCGGTACTCGTCGCCAGATCCTCATAATAAGTCATATCCTTAAAACGGGGCATCGGTATGATCGCGGAATGCGCATGGCGGTGGCTGCCATCGTTCGCCGGACCGTGTATGCCGTTGGCATCGACCGTTATATTTCCGCCGGCGTATATATCACCGTCAATATACGGCCCGTTCTGCACGACAAAATCGCCGTTGGCAAAGACATCGCCGCGGATATGGCTCGTGACACCACTCGTAAGCCAGCCGTAATTATTGATACAATATGAATAATTGAAGACATCGGCGGAGGCTCCGGCAATAACCGTGGCGGTCACGGTCTTCGTCGAGGAACCCACCAGGTCTGAAGCCTGTATCAGGTATTTTGAATTCCCCTGGTTGGTCACCTTCGTCGTAATTGAGACGGTATCAAGCGTGTTCTCGTTGGAGATGAATTGCGTCGTAAAAGCCCCATTTACCGGAACGCCGACAGGGCTGTTGCGTATATTACCGGTATTGACTTTAATGTCATACTTGATCTTTTCCACGCCCGCTTCGGCAAGATAGAATGATTTAATAGCGTTAGCCTCGCGCTTGGCCATCCTGGCTTCATTGCCACCCACCGACAGATAGGCGGTCGACCCGACCACGGAGACAACAACGAACATCATCGCCGTAATGAGCATCGACCCTTGCTTTTTATTCATTTCTCACCGTCGCTGAACTTTCCATATAGCTCGACTTATAGGTGGTCTGAAGCTTCGTATTCTTTAACGCGAAGACGATGGCGACATTCTTGCCCGTCAGGGTAAAAACGGGAGTCGCCAGATTCTGATAAACGCTATCAACGAGCACTTTTGTCGTCCCCGGCACGCTGGTATCCGGCGTATAGGTTATTTTATTGTTTAAAAAATCGTACTGACACCAGAGAGTCGTAGCATTAAGACGCAGCTGCAGAGTAGCGCCGCTATTAAGGACCAGCGCCTGATGCGCCGACCGTATCTGCTGGGTCAGCGTATCCATAGCGATACGGCCGCGGCTCTGCATGGTTATCTGGATATTCCCGTTCTGCCAGAGACGCTGAAACAATATCGTGCTATAAATAATGCCTCCAACAACAAAAAGCGAGACGGTGCTCGCTATCATCAGCTCGACGAGGGTAAATCCTTTGTTTTTTTTCATGAGTATCAATCCGGCTGGTATATGAGCGTTTCCAGGACCTCGTTCGCCGCTGAACCGCCCGTTGTCCAGGTTACGGTAACAATAATCTTGCGGCCGACCGTCAGGGCGCCGCTGACGATGCTGACCGCCCTCGTCGTCATGATGCCCAGCAGATCATCGGCGGCGGTCGTCAGATTATATGAGTCAATAATAACATTCTGCGCCTGGCCCGCGCCGCTGATAGCGGCCCAGTTAATGCCGTAATACCCCTGATTTTTCAATTGTTCAATTTTTGATTGTGCCTGGTTGAGGGCAACGACCCGATGGTGGGCGATCCTGATATGTTTCGTGATCATACCGAACGTATTGATCAGGATAATAATGATCATGGAGACGATCAGGACCGCCATGACATTCTCGATCAGCGTCGTGCCTTTGCGTGCTTTACTGGATCTGGCGGAGAGCCTCATCGTGAGTTTAATTTTAGCATACCCGATAGAAATAACAAACTATATTTTGCGCCGATACCGTTACTTCTTGGGAATAAATCTCTCCAAGATCACCTTATTCCGGTTAGCGTCTATCCTGACGATAAAATTGCCTAAAAAGGACATTCCGAGGAGGCCGTCTATGCCGGGAGCGGGCGCTTCATCGGTTACCGCCGCCATGACATGACGCACCCGGAGCCCTCCCACCTCGACCGATTCAAGGATAACCGGGAACGCGGTCGTCTTTTTGTCGTCCGCCAGCAGAAGGTCGATCTTCTTGCCGTCATCGCGAATAGCGATGCCGAGATCGGCGGCGGTTCTCCGGGAGATCACCATCAGCGACGCCCCCGTATCAACCGCCAGCGAGAGCGTCGCCGTACCGTTAACGGTCGCCGCGACGATCAGGCCGCCGGCTTCCCGCGCGCACGGGATCTCTTTAGTTTCAAGGTCGCTCCCGAGATCGTCTATCTCCCGCCGGGCCCACCGATAAAACCCGGCATCCTTATCCGGTATCCCCGCCGCCATCGCCCGTTCATGCTCCCGGTCAAAAGCCCCGGCCAGCGCCAGCAGCCTGGCGGTATACTTATTAACGGTATTCGAGAAATCGACCTCCTGCGCCTTTTGAAGCCTTGCCCCCGCGTTGTTCTCTGCGGTAAGCCTGCCGATCCTGGCGGATCCGGCATTCACTTGGGCGATTATCTTATTATAATTATAAACATCAGACCGGTCGGCGCCGGCGAGAACCTTATTCAACTCCTCAAAGTTCGCATACGCGTCCGCAAGATCCTTCTGCTGCGCGGCAACCTCCTCCTGCAAACGCTCTTTCTTAATGGTCGTTTCGAGAACGCTTTCCCGCGCCGCCTTAATTTCGCCGATCTGCGCATAAATAGTTTCAGCTCCCGCGGGGATCCACCTGCCGCTCTGGGCGTACCTATCCTGCCAGGACCTGACCATCTCTTCCTTCGCCCGTGGATCACTCGTAACAATGTGGTCTATCTCATTTTTCATGATGGTTATCGTACCCGACCCCACATCCAGCACGATACGTTCCTCGTCGTCGACAGTAACAATGCCTTCCATCTCATGTTTATTCTTAAGATAGACCGTATCGGCTCGCGAAAGCTGAAGACCGAACATCATCAGAAGCACAAAAACAACAGAAGTTCGCCTGATCATAGGGTAAGAAATTTCCTTATCGCTGATATACATACGTGGCGTGAATCCATAAACGCGGTATTATGCCCGCCGCTGATCTCGACAAATTCCTTGGGAGCTGACGCGCACCGGTAGAGTTTTTTGCCCAACCCGATCGGAACGATCTCGTCGTCGCGGCTGTGGATCAGAAGTTTCGGCGCGCTGACGTGTGCTATTTTTGACGACGAATCAAGCTTTACCGATACCAGAAAACCCGGCAGGTACGGATAATAACGCCGGGCCATATCCGCCGCGCTCGAGAAGGCGCCTTCAAGGATCACGCCACCGACCTTCGAACGGCTGGCAAGATCGACCGCGACAGCGGTCCCGAGCGATTCCCCGAAAAGGATGATATGCTCCGCGGAGACACCGCGCTTCGCCAGCAGATATTCGTATGCCGCGGCCGCATCACGGTACAATCCTTCTTCCGTCGGCGTACCGGAGCTCTTGCCATACCCCCGGTAATCGATGATAAAGATCGCGACACCCGCTTCATGTAACATGCGCAGCTTCTCAAGCCGGTGGCCGATATTACCCGCGTTGCCGTGTAAAAAAAGCAGCGTATGACGCGCGCCGGCGCGGGGGATGAACCAGCCATTCAGCGTCACGTTCTCCCCCGCCGGTAAAGATACTTCTTCGAAGGCAAGACTCACACCGGATGGATACGACGCGATACCCTTCATCGGAAAGAAGACCATCCGGGATTCAAGAGAGCGGATACACCATACCGCGATACAGACGCCGCACGCGCCGAAGAGGAGACCATAGATGATCTTATTCATACCCCACGCTCCTGGTGGCTATCAGGTTG
>JBAWYO010000063.1:0-8288 GCA_037143495.1 Candidatus Omnitrophota bacterium
GATAAAGAACTTCTTCCCCGCTGACGGGTGAGCGGTAAGCGCGTCGACCGCCGCCCGCACCGAAAGCGGATTCGCGTTATACGCGTCGTCAATGATCTCGAATCCTCCGGCGCGCAGCAACGACATCCTCCCCGGGACCGGCTCGCAGACGGCAAGCGCCTCGCGGACCTGAGCGGGCGCGATCCCGTGCATAACACCGGTCGCGATCGCCGCCAGCGCATTATAAATGTTGTGCCGGCCAAGCGCCTTGAGCGTAAATTCGCCAACACCCTCAACGGTAAAAAAAAGCTTTCCGGCGCGCTGGACTATCTTTGTTGCCCTGAAATCAGCGGCGTTGTCGATACCGAACCGTACGATCTTCGCCGCGCACCCGTCAAGCGCCGTAAGGCGTTCGTCATCAGCGTTAATAAGCGCCCGGTGGCACGGGAGAAGCCGGCGCAGGAGCGACGCCTTCTCCCGGAGAACACCATCCTCTGATATAAGAAACTCTAAATGTGAAGGGCCGATATTGGTAATAATACCGGTATCCGGTTCCGCCATTTCGGCGAGCCGCTCGATCTCGCCAAAATGATTCGTCCCCATCTCGATAACACCCGCCTCATGAGCAGCGTTAAGGCGCAATAATGTCCAGGCGACACCGATCAGATTGTTCTCGGTACCCTCGTTCTTAAGCACGGAATATTTCCGGCCAAGGACCCGCGCTATCATCTCTTTCACGGTCGTTTTCCCGGTCGAGCCCGTTATACCGATCATCGGGATGTTGAATTTCATCCGGTGCGCGTGCGCGATATCTCCCAGCGCGCGCAATGTATCCTGCGCCTGCAGAATAAAGAATTCCTTCCGCCCATCCTCGATCCGGCCGGCAACGGACCGCCGGAGATCCGCCGGCAGACGCGCAACGATAACCCCGGCGGCTCCTTTGTCGAGGGCGGCGTTCACAAAATCATGGCCGTCATAGCGGTCGCCTTTAAGCGCTATAAAAATATCGCCGGCCTGCAACGAACGGGTATCGGTCGTGATCGAGCGGAAGAGAAGCCGGGAACCCCCCTGCACAAGATGTGCCCCGGTTACCGCAGTCATCTCCCGAAGATCAAGCCCCAGCATCGCCACCACCCTTATAGCGCGAGATCATGAGCCGCGCCACCTCTTTATCACTGAAAGGCGTTACCGTAGAACCGATGATCTGGTTCCTCTCGTGCCCCTTGCCCGCGATCACTACGACATCTTCAGCTCCCCCCAGCCGCACGGCACGCGCGATCGCGTCGGATCTGTCGGGGATCATCTCATAGTTCGTGAATCCCTGCTCGATCCCCCGCTCGATCTCACGCGCGATCAGGGCGGGATCTTCGCTCCGGGGATTATCTGAGGTTATTATAACATAGTCCGCCAGACGCGAAGCTACTTTTCCCATACGCGGACGTTTAGAGCGGTCACGATCGCCGCCGCATCCGAAAACAAGGATGATCTTCCTCGGGGCAATGGCTTTAAGTGCCATAAGAACATTCTCAAGAGCGTCATCGGTATGCGCGTAATCGACATAGACCCTCCGCCCGCTTTCCGGATCGACCCGCTCAAGCCTGCCGTCGGCGCCGGTACACTCCCGCAGCGCCTCCCGGATCGTTTCGCGCTCACACCCTTCAGCACGAGCGCACGCGATCGCCGCGAGAATATTATAAACGTTGAAAAGGCCGATAAGGGGCGTCGTGACGCTCCAGCTCCCGCGCTGGTCCCGCACCAGGAACCGGGTGCCGTCATCAGTAAGGGCGATCTCTTCGGCGCGCAGGTCAGCGTCGGCGGTAAGACCGTAACTGATAACACGCGCGGATGTCGCCTGGCGCAGATATCCATAACACGCGTCGTCGGCGTTGATCACCGCATACCGGTCCGCTCCGAGCCCGGTAAAGAGACGCGCTTTCGCCGCGAGATACTTCTCGATCGTCCCGTGGTAATCAAGATGCTCGCCGGTAAGATTGGTAAAGATCGCGCCGGTGAAGTCGATGCCGAGGACCCTCCCCTGATCAAGCGCGTGGCTGGAGACTTCCATAGCGCAACAGATAACGCCATCCTCCGCCATCGCGTTTAAGAGGCGCTGAACTTCGAGCGCCCCCGGTGTCGTATTAACGGAAGCGACGGTCTTATCCTTCCACGAATGAGCTATGGTCCCGACTACGCCGGGAGTTTTGCCCGCGGCGGTCATGATCGCCCGTACCAGGTACGAGACCGTAGTCTTGCCATTGGTCCCGGTTATGCCGATCACCTTGAGACGACGCGACGGAAAACGATAGAAACGCGCCGCGTACTCCGCCAGCATTGAACGCGGGTCCTCGACCCGGATGATCCGCGGATCCTCACGCTGCAAAGACGCGCCGTGGGCGATAATAACCGCGGCGGCGCCTCTGGTCAGCGCCTCGTCAATAAAACGGGTGCCGTCATGGCGGGCTCCCTGCAACGCGAAAAAAAGATCTCCCGGCACGACATTCCGTGAATCATCGCTGATACGGTTAAAAGCAAGGCCGTTAATCTTTTCGGGCATGAGTTCCTGTCTTAAGCGGCGCCGGACGGGCGAGGTCCGAGGGAACCCCCAGATACCGCAGCGTGTCTTCCGCGACTTTTTTAAATACCGGCGCTGATACAATACCGCCATAATAGAGCGGATGGGGCTCATCGAGGCATACCGCGACGACAATGCGCGGGTCGCTCGCGGGCGCAAACCCGATAAACGAAGCGAAAAATTTTGAGTGCGAATAAAGTCCCGATGGGTCGATCTTCTGCGCCGTCCCGGTCTTACCCGCCGCGGTATACGTCTCAAGCCGCGCGAAGGTGCCGGTCCCCCGTTCAACAACTCCTTGCAGGATATCTCTCATCTGCCGTGCCGTCTCTTCGGAAATAGCGCGCCGGATGACCAGCGGCTCGAACCCCATGATCTGCTCACCCTGGTCATCGCGCACTTCACGCACGATCCACGGCCGCACCAGGTTGCCCCCGTTGGCAATGACCGCCATGGCGCAGGTAAGCTGGATGACCGTCGCGGTAACCTCCTGCCCGATCGGCAGCGCCGAGACCGTCGCCTTTGACCAGCGTTCGGGCGGATGCGTCGTGCCGTCGATCTCCCCCTTGAGGTCGACGCCGGTCGTCTGGCCGAAACCGAATGATTTAACAAAAGCATAGAGATCGCGCGGCGGGATCTTCTGCGCGACTTTAACGGTACCGATATTCGAGGATTTTTCGATGACCTCGCGGAAGGTAAGCGTTCCATACGGTTCATGGTCATGCAACGTATGCCCCGCCACCCAGTATTTTCCGTTCTCGCAAAAGAACCGGTCAAGCGGGCTCACGATGCCTTTTTCGAGCGCGCAGGAGGCGGTAACTATCTTAAAAACACTCCCCGGCTCGAACGCGTCGGTCACCGCGCGGTCGCGCCGTTCATCGGCGGTCGCTTTGGAAAAAAGATTGGGGTCGTAGGTCGGCCTGTTCGCGAAAGCGAGGATCTCTCCGGTCCGGGGTTCCATGACGATGACGACCGCGCCGCTGGCGCGATATTTCCGGAACGCGGTATCAAGCGCCTGCTCGGCGATATTCTGGATCGTCTCGTCGATATTCAGCACCAGGTTAAATCCGTTGACCGGCGCCAGGAATTTTTCATCATGCGCGGGCAGCGAGCGACGCTTGGCGTCGCGGTTCGTCGCCCGGTATCCTGCCCTGCCCCGCAGATATTTATCATACAATAACTCAAGCCCGTCAAGCCCTTCGTCGTCGAGTCCCGCAAATCCGAGCAGATGAGCGGCGAGAAACCCGTTCGGATAGAGGCGTTTCGATTCTTTAATGAGATCGATGCCGCGGGTCTTCTGCGAACGCACCCCCAGCGCTTCCTCCTCAGAGATCTTGCGCTTGATCCAGACGAATCCTTTATCGCGGTCGAGTTTATCCAGAATGCTCTCCTCCCGCATCTTCAGGATCGAAGCAAGCCTGGAAGCGATCGCCGGTTTTTCTTCGTCGGGAATATCGCGCGGCATCGCGTAAACAGAATCGGCGTTTATATTAAACGCCAATTTATACATATTTCTGTCATAGATAGTACCGCGGCGCGGTTCAAGCTCAAAGAGGACTTTGTGCTGGGAATCGGCGATCTTGGTGAGGTTGAGCGAACGGACGATCTGAAGGTAGAACAAGCGGGCGCAGAGTAGGCTCTGCAGGATGAGGAAAAAAATAAAAACTGAGACGATTCGATTCTTGTGGATCGTATGCCCCACATCTATGTAGGTATCGCGGCCAACGCGTTATCTTCACGCACAAAAAACCGCGGTTCTATTTTGCAGTGTTCGCGAAAACTTCCCGAGGCCTGGTCATTTTTTTCAGGAACGCAAGATACGTATTTTCTTTCGGTGTCGTCCTGGCGGGCGCCTCGCGCTCGACCCGCGGCATTGAAAGCTCGACGATCTGGCTTCGCTGCGGTATCGTGAAATCTGCGGCGCTCGCTAAAAACTTCTTCTCGAGGGAAACCGGCGATTTCAGCCGCGTGATCGTATAGACCAGATTCTTGTTCCGGTCGAGAAGACCCGTCACTTCTTTTTCATTCGTTTCGATTTTGTAACCGATCTTGATGAGCTGGACCTGCTGATGGACATAGAGCAACGCCACGAGCATCACAAAAAGAAGCGTTATGGAGAACCGGTAGATTCTCATATCTTCTCGGCGACTCTCAGTTTTGCGCTGCGGGCGCGCGGATTGCGCGCCATTTCTTCTTGGCATGGTCGTAACGGTTTCTTTAGTATTCTTTTAACAAGACCCTGACGTTCGAGGTCTTTAAAAACACATTTGATAATTCTATCTTCTAATGAGTGATAAGTCAAGACACAAATTTTAGCTCCGCTGGCCAGAAAACGCACGGCTTCGCCGAGCGCGCACTCAAGCGACGGGAGTTCATTATTGACCGCGATCCTCAGCGCCTGAAACGTCCTGGTCGCGGGGTGGATCTTCTGAAAACGATGATATGGCTGGGCTTTGATCACGATATCCGCCAACTCGCCGGTCGTCGCGATCGGGCGCCGGTGGCGTGACTCGACGATCGCGCGGGCGATCCTCCCGCGAAAACGCTCCTCCCCGTACTCAAAGAGTATCCGCTCGAGCTCTTCCTGCGACAGATTGTTCACGAGGTCGCGGGCGCTCGCGCCGCTGCGGGTGTCCATTCTCATATCCAGCGGCGCTTCATGCTTGATGCTGAAACCACGCTCGGGCGTATCAAGCTGGAGAGATGATACGCCAAGATCGAAGAGAATACCGTCGACCGAAGCCACCCCGAAGGAAGCGAGGACCGCGCCGATATCCTTGAAATTCTCGTTCGCGGTAAACAGCGAATCACGTACGTCTCCCAGGCATTCCCGCGCGCAGGCAAGGGCAGCGGCATCGCGGTCGATCCCGATGAGCTTTCCCGACGGCCGTACCCGCTCGAGAATAGCGCGTCCATGGCCGCCACACCCTAACGTCGCGTCCACGATCGTCTCGCCCGGCTGCGGATCGAGAAACGTGAGAACCTCCTTTGTCATGACCGGCACATGCTGCATAGGTACCTCGCGGATAGCGACAGGAACCGTCACCCCCCGGTGTAGTGTCTCATACCTGAACATCGCGAACGATCTCATGCTTTATTCCGTGACCAACCGCTCCGCGGTCTCTTCGAACGAACCCTGCTCCGCGTTATAAAATTCGCGCCAGAGTTCCTGCGCCCATACTTCTATCCGGTTCGACACTCCGATGATGACGACGTCTTTTTTGATCAGCGCATACTCTTTTAAATATTTTGGTACGACGACGCGGCCCTGAACATCGAGCTCGACTTCGGCTGTTCCCGAAAAAAATATCCGGTTAAAGCTTCTTGATTCACGCTTCGTGAACGAAAGATCCTTGAACTTCGCCTCCTGCCCCTTCCACTCGTCCTCGGTAAACAAAAAGAGGCAGCGATCAAGCCCCCTCGTCACGAAGAATTTTCCAATATCCCGCGACCGGGCTATTTCCCGGAATCTCGACGGGATAATGATCCTGCCTTTAGCATCGAGCGAATGAGTGTATTCACCGTAAAACATGTCTACTCCACTTTACACCACTTTATGACACTTCTTGATACTGAATATACTCTTCGCCCCCATGCTTGTCAAGAAAAATATCGAAAATTATTTACCATGAGAAAATAAAAAAACCACCGGATGACCGGTGGCTAAAGAAAGGCAGACCTGTAAGCCGGGTTCTGTCAGACGCTCTTACGCGTCAGCGGTGATCATCTATCTGGGTCCCGCATCGCTGCGGGACTCGAGCGGCCTACCCGGGAATGCTGACGGAGCGGGCGTTCCTCTTCCCATTGTTTGGCCTTGCTCCGCGCGGGGTTTTCCATGCGTTCCGGCGTCACCGCCAAAACCGGTGGTCTCTTACACCGCCTTTTCACCCTTACCTCATCGCCGCGGGTCTCATCGACCGCACCGCGAAAGGCGGTATATTTTCTGTGGCACTTTCCGTTGGGTTTCCCCACGTTGGTGTTACCAACCGCGCTGCCCGCAGGAGCCCGGACTTTCCTCCGCGCCTCGCGGCGGGGCGATCACCCGGTCTGCCTTTAAAAAGGTACTACTTCAGCTCAGCTAAGTTCAGTGCTTTGTTCGCCAGCCTGTCGGCTTCTTTATTGAACTCTCTTTTGATGTGAACGATCTCACATCGCTTGAGTCCGCCGATAAGATGGATCGCCTGATCAAAGAACTTTTTCAGATTCGCGTCACGGACCCTGAACTCGCCTTTCAGCTGCCGCACGACGAGTTCACTGTCCATATGAAGCGTTATATCCTCGGCGCCCAGCATGAGCGCTTCCTGAAGCCCGTATACCAGTGCGCTGTACTCGGCGATATTATTGGTTGCCGTGCCCAGATACTTGTAAAACTCCCGCACGGTCTTTTTATGCTCATCTTTGATGACCACGCCTAAACCTGCGGGGCCGGGATTCCCCCGGGATGCGCCATCGACGAAGAGTTCGAGCTTTTGTAATTTCATTCGGTATACAGGATCCGGGCGCAACTGCCGCAGAATATCAGCTCCTCTTTCAGGCGTATTTCGTTGATGACCTGCGCGGGCAGATTGATGTTGCAGCCCCCGCACGTATCTCCTTCTACCGGCACCATGGCGACGCCGTCCTTTGACGCGAGAATCCGCTCATAGCGGGAAAGATACTCTTTGTCGACTTTTTGCGCGCGGGTCGTGCGTTCGGCGATAAGCCCGGCAAGCCGCTCATCGATCTGGCGCGCCTGCGCCTCAATCGTCTGCTTTTCCGCGACAAACTTCTGACGGCGCCCTTCCAGGATCTCTTTCTGCCTGACGATCTCTTTGCCGCAGGCATCGATCCGGTCAAATACCTGGAGGATCCCCTCTTCGATCAGCGAGACATCGGCCTTCTGGCTTTCGATCTCTTTCTGCATGGCCTGGTATTCTTTATTGGTCTTGAGCTGGAAGAGCTGGGTCTGGAGCTTCTTGATGCCGGCTTCTTTCGCTTCAAGATCAAGCTCTAATTCTTTTTTCCGCACCGCCGCGGTTTTAGCGTCATCATCCGCTTTTTTAAGATCGACCTCGCCCTGCTTAAAAGCAGCTTCGAGCGTAGCGATCGTTACCGGATGCTGCGCGAGATCGCGTCGCAGGCGGTATATTTCACCGTCAAGTTTCTGCAATCCGATGAGCAGGACTAATTGTTCTTCAATGGACATTGTCGTCCTCTTTTCTGCTGCGCTCTTTACGATGGAACATATGGTGGGCGCAATAGGACTTGAACCTATGACCTCGTGAATGTGAGTCACGCGCTCTAACCAACTGAGCTATGCGCCCTGAATTTTCGCGAAGCGGAAACGTACTTCAATACTTTGACCTTTGCATCTTGGTGGGACCGCAAGGACTTTCCTACTACGTCATGCTGGATCGGCAGGACTGCGTAGGCTCACCTCACTCGCTTTCGGCCTCCGATCGCGGCCTCTTCCTCCCTTACGGTCGGCGCTCGCGAGTTTTCAAGTCCCAATTGGTGGGACCGCAAGGACTTGAACCTTGAACCACCTGGTTATGAGCCAGATGCTCTAACCATTGAGCTACGGTCCCGAAAAGCCTTTTGTCTCGCTGGAAAATAATGCGACCGGCTTTTCTTGAGAGGGAAACGAAGTTTCCCTCTCAAAGACTCCCTTCCTTACAGGATTACCGGGCACTGTCTTGAAAAATAAACAATCTTAAAGAAGGAAACGTTGTTTCCTTCTTTAAGAAATTATCCTTCCTTA
>JBAWYO010000064.1:0-8207 GCA_037143495.1 Candidatus Omnitrophota bacterium
CCCTGGGAGATCTGCAGCCAGGTCAATTTCGGTCTCTGACGCCGGAGGAGATCAGCCGGCTAAGTTATCGGTAACCGCGAGTGCGCGTGTTTTACCAATCGCTTGTTTCGACGGTGCCGTTGGAATAAGCGCCGACGCGCCCGCTGGCGGAAATATACCACCACCCGGAGGTGAGGCTTGTCGGTCGTGATCCCGGACTTCTCGTTGTCGCGCGCACTGCCGCAAAATTATTGAGCGCATTTTTCGGGAGCTTGCCGTCGGCAAAGTGGGAGGTCGTTATCGCGGCGGGGAAGAGGGCTGTTCCGCCGGTAGCGGAATTCGCATACTGGATCAGGACGGTCGAGCGCAGCGCGCCCAGGCCGAATTTCGTGACCGCTGTTTTTGACTCGGTCGTCAACGAGACGAACCTCGGGAGCGCTATAGCCATGAGCACCCCGACAATGACCATAGCTATTATCAGTTCGATGAGCGTAAAACTTTTTCCACGCATTGCTGTCAGCCTTTTTTCTGTAATCTGGATATTATATCACTTTCTGCGGTGAATGCAACGGTCCACCGGACTTGGTGAACGGGGTGGCATAAAAGCTGTACAGGAGCACATGAACCCGAGTTTTATTCTTATTATCCTCTGCCTAACCCTGGGAGCGCTTCTTAAGCGTTCCGGGAAGTTTCCGCGGGAGGCGCCGCGCGCGTTCAACGCTTTTGTGATATGGGTCTCGCTGCCGGCGCTTATCCTGGTCCAGATCCCGGCGCTCCTGCAGCAGACCAGATTGAGTTTTGATCTTCTGATCCCGGTGTCGATGGCGTGGATCCAGCTCCTGATCGCGCTGCCGCTCTTCTATTTCATCGGTAAAAAATTGGCATGGAGTAACGCGCAGATCGGGGCGTTGATCCTTACCGCGGGACTGGGGAATACGTCGTTCGTCGGTTTTCCGATCCTCGAATCTCTCTTCGGCCAGGAGGGCCTGCGCGTCGGCGTTCTTAATGACCAGGGAACCTTTCTGGCCTTCTCGACGGTCGGGCTTGCCGCCGCGTCACTCTTTGTGGAGGGTACCAGGAGCCGGATTACGCCTGCGCTGGTCGTCAGGAACGTCATGAGCTTTCCGCCGTTTATCGCGCTTATGATCGCTGTCATCTGGCATGTTTCAGGGACGTACGGTCCGGGTCCGCTGACTATGGTTTTTGAACGGCTATCCGTGACGCTGATACCGCTGGCGCTGATATCGGTCGGTTTTCAGTTAAGCGCATCGCGACAGGTTATCCGGCAGCAATGGAAACCACTCCTGGCAGGGCTCGGGTTCAAATTGCTCCTGGCGCCGCTCTTTTTTATCGTTCTGTATGTATACATTTGTTCGTCGCATACATTTTCGACGCGCGTTACGATCCTGGAATCGGCGATGGCTCCGATGATCACGGGCGCGATCGTCGCCGAGGAGATGGGGCTCGACGCCGAGATCTCAAATCTCATGGTAGGCGTCGGGATCCCGATCTCGATCATTACTGTCTACCTCTGGAATTGGCTTCCGTTATTGCAGGGTCTTCATTGAGCGGGGATAAGGTAAAGAACCCAGATAATACTTGCCATAGAACGGTAAGGTCGATATAATTAAGGCCAAGAATCATTTGAAAAAATGATCGATAAAGGGTTAACGATGAAAATAGCCGTACTTAAAGAGACGAAGCAGCTTGAAAAGAGGGTTGCGCTCGTTCCTGAGTCATGCAAGAAGCTGTTGCAGGCCGGATATGAGATCTCAGTCGAGCGGGGGGCGGGAGAAGCCGCCTTTTACCCTGACGACGCCTACCGTGGTGTCGGCTGCTCTATCGTCAATGACGCGGCAGCGATGATCCCCGCCGCCGATATCGTGATTAAGGTTAACGCTCCTGCCATGGGTAGCGCCGCTCGTGATGAGATCGGATCAATGAAGCCCTCAGCCGTGCTGATCGGTTCGCTGATGCCGTTGCGCCATCTTGACGCGGTGCGCTCGCTTGCGGCGCGCAAGGTCACGGCTTTTTCGACCGACGCGATACCGCGCACGACGCGCGCGCAGGCGATGGATACGCTCTCGTCGATGGCCAATATTACCGGCTATAAGGGCGTGCTCATCGCGGCAGCGGAACATAACCGGTATTTCCCGCTCTTTATGACCGCCGCGGGCACGGTCTATCCCGCGAAAGTTTTTGTGATCGGGGCGGCGGTAGCCGGTCTGCAGGCGATCGCGACCGCGCGGCGTCTGGGCGCGAGCGTCACCGCGACCGATGTGCGTCCCGAAGTCAAGGAGCAGATCGAGAGCCTGGGCGCGAAATATGTCGGTATCGAGCTGGCGAAGAGCGCATCGGCCGGCGGAGGCTATGCGGGCGAGCTTTCTGAGCAGGATACGGCGCGGCAGCGCGAGCTTCTTGCCCAGCAGTGCGCGGTGGCGGATATCGTGATCACGACCGCCCTGATCGGCGGTGTTTTCGCGCCGAAAATCATTACCGCGCAGATCGTCAGGAGTATGCGCCCGGGTTCCGTGATCGTTGACCTCGGCGCTGACGGCGGCGGCAACTGCGAACTCTCAAAGCCCGGCGAGACGATCATGGTCAACGGCGTTAAGATCATCGCGCCGCTTAATCTGCCGTCAACGATGCCGATGCACGCGAGCCTGCTCTTTTCGCGCAACATCGCCGCGTTCCTGCAGGCGTTCACGCAGGAAAAAACATTCAAATTTGATCTGTCGGATGATATACAGAAGGGCGCTCTCATTACCCACGCGGGCGAAGTCACGAACGAGCGCGTGAAAGAGGCCCTGAAGAAGGCCGGCGCATAAGGGGGCGTTGCATGGACCACTGGTCGATGGTTTTCGTTTTTATGCTCTCGACGTTCATCGGGATCGGGGTGATCCGCCGCGTCTCGCGGTTGCTCCATACGCCGCTGATGTCGCTGACGAACGCGATCTCCGCGATCGCGGTTGTCGGCTCGATCATTGTCGTGGGTAGCGACCACCCGTTGCCGATACGCATCCTCGGGGCGATCGCGCTCTTCGCCTCAGTGACGAACATCGTCAGCGGCTTCCTGATCACCGACCGTATGCTCAAGATGTTCAAGACCGGAGAGCCGAAGCGATGATCCACGCCATGACCCAGCTCTCGTACGTTATCGCTACCGCGCTTTTTATCTTTTCGCTGCACTGGATGAGCGATCCCAAGAGCGCCCGCCGCGGCGTCTATGCCGGAGCTTCGGCGATGCTGATCGCGATCCTCGCGACCTGGGTCCAGCCGTCCATTATCGTTCATCATCTCTGGATCATCGCCGCGATCGGCGCCGGTATCATCGTCGGCGTTCCGCTCTCGCGGGTCCCGTTGACCGCGGTCCCGCAACGGACGGCGCTCTCGCACGCTTTCGGCGGACTCGCGGCAGGCCTCGTCGGTACCGCCGAATATTTTCTCTGGTTCAATCACGCGCCGGAGAACCTGACGGCCTTCCGCGTGACGGCGATCGTCATTGAGATCGTTCTGGGATTCCTGACGTTTACGGGCAGCCTCATGGCCGCCGGGAAGCTTCAGGGGATAAAATGGATCCCGCAGCGGCCGGTGACCTACCCGCTGCAGAATGCCGGCAATATCGGTCTGCTCCTGGTAGCGGCTCTTTTAGGCGGGGCGCTCATCCTCCACCCGGCTGCCGCATGGGCCCCGGTGGCATTTCTTATTATTTGCGCCCTGGCGCTGGCGTTCGGCGTGCTTCTGATCATACCGATCGGTGGGGCGGATATGCCCACGGTCATTTCGATACTCAACGCGTACGCGGGGCTCTCCGCTGTCGCGATGGGCTTTGTGCTCAATAACAAACTCCTGATCACCGCCGGCGCTCTCGATGGCTCAAGCGGCCTGATCCTTTCGATCATCATGTGCAAGGCGATGAACCGCTCTTTCACGAATGTGCTCTTTGGCGCGTTCGGGCAGGTGCAGGCCTCGGTAAAGGGGAGCGAGAAGGTCACGTATAAAGCCGAGACGCCTGAAGGCGCGGCGCAGGCGCTCGAACAGGCCAACCTCGTCGTGATCATCCCGGGATACGGTATGGCGGTAGCCCAGGCGCAGCACAAGGTGCGTGAGCTGTACGATCAGCTTAAAAAACGGGGTATAACGGTCAAGTTCGCGATCCATCCGGTGGCGGGCAGGATGCCCGGCCATATGAACGTGCTGCTGGCCGAGGCTGAGATACCGTATACCGACCTGGTCGAGATGGATGAGATCAACGCGGATATGCCGCAGTGCGATGTCGCGCTCGTTCTCGGCGCCAACGATGTCGTGAATCCCGCGGCACGGTACGACAAATCAAGTCCGATCTACGGGATGCCCATTATCGATGCGGATAAGGCTAAAACTGTTTTCGCGGTCAAGCGCAGCAAAAATCCCGGGTTTGCCGGTATTGAGAACGAGCTCTATTTCGCCGACAAGACCTGGATGCTCTTCGGCGACGCGAAAGTCGTCGTCGGCGAGCTGGTCAAGCAGCTCACGGGTGGGGGACTCTAGTACGGAAGAAAAAAGGATTAATCTCAGCAGATAAGGCGCTCTTCCTGCACTAAAGGATTAGCGCCTTACGTGCTCTTTAGGCAGGGAGGGGATAGTATGAGCATTGATAAAGCAAAAGCCCATTATGCGGGCAAGGACGGCCACCGGAAGATGAACTGTGCGCAGACGATCATGCACGCGTTTAAGGAGAAGTTCGCGGTTTCGGAAGAAGCCGTGAACGAGTTCGCGGCGTATGGTGGAGGCAAGGCTCCGGGCGGCTGCTGCGGTTCATTGCATGCCGCGCGGGTTCTTTTGGAGAAGAAAAACCCGGAAAAGTTCAAGGCCTGCGAAAATGAGCTCTATAAACGCGCCGGGTCTCTTTCCTGTAAAGAGATACGGGGGAAGCGGAAGCTCTCGTGCATGGGATGCGTTGAAACGATCGCCTCATGTCTGGAGTCGATATGATGATCGACAGTTAATCTTTTCTTTGGTTATTCGGTCAATTCTTTGAGCGACCGGGCTTCGGCGAAGAATTCTTCCGGGGTCATCGAGCGCAGGAAATTAAGTCCGCGCGCCGCGCGCAGCCGCAGATTGGGACTGCCGTAGAAGAATTCCCTCCCGAGACAGGTCTTGATCGCCGTGTACTGGTCGGTCCATATTTTACAGGCGAGGTCGCAGAAGGGTCCGTCGTATTCATGGCTCGGGAACGACGCGCTGCGCTGGGAACCGAAGCAGGTCATGAAAGCGCTCTTCATGAGCGCGAGCGAGGTCATCGAGACCGGGACGAAGAGATTGGCTTCCGAGGGGTGGAATTTATGCCAGACGTTGCGGTAGCCCCAGACGCGCAGTTTTTTATTCGGCCGCTGCGCGAGGTAGATCTTTAAAGCTTCCGAGATGACCTGCAGGATCTTGTAATGGGTATCGGGTCCGCTTCCTTCAGGATCGAGCGCTACCGTTACGATATCCGGATTTACTTTTTTAAGCAGGCGCAGTACCGGCCTGATATCGCGTTCAAGTTCCGGTTTAGGCGTGAAGATATCGCCCGTGTAGAATCCCAGGCGCAGATGGAAGACGCGGTCGCAGTTGAATCCCAGATGTCCCCAGAGAAGTTCCTCTTCCCACTCCCGGACCGTTCCTTTTAATTTCTGGATCAGCGCGGGATCTTTTTTTCCGGGGTACGCCTGTAAGAGATAATTCTTAATGCCGGTGATCTCGGGTTTAACGGCCGCAAGGCCTTCCTTGCCGGTCAGCTCGAGCAGGTTACGCAGCAGGCGGCGCGCTTCGGCCTCCTGTTGCATCTCCGGGCTGTTCGCGGCGACGCCGTCGAGGTAGCGGTAGATGTCCCGGTTGCGGCAGGTCATGCTCCGGGGAGAAAAGTACTCTTTTTTCAGCAGGTCCGTGAAAGCGCCGTTCTTGAGCGAGGCTTCCAGTTTTTTAATGAGGGAGAGCGTGTAGGTGTTGGTGACCGACGTAAATCCGCTCGTCAGGATCGTGAAGTAATGCGAATTTTTCGGGCTGACCGCGAGACGGATGATGTAGGGCAGGTAGCCGAGCATAATGTCGTCATGGTGCGGCGCGGTGTGCAGTATGACGGCGTTCTCGACCGGCCGCATGCCCAGGGTGACACGTTTTTTAAGCGATGTTTCCGTCTCGTGCGTCAGGCGGCGCAGATTCTTTGTTCTGGAGAGCACAAGCTGGGAGAGTGGAGAGCTGGCCATATCTTTCGCGCTCAGGCTCTTAAGGTGTTTGTTCCTGCGGATCGCGGTATCGATCAGGATCTTTTCTGCTTCCTGGCCGGGAATGACCGCCGCCTGTTTCAAACGCTGGTAGCGGCGCGCGGTCAGCAATGTCGCCGCCCCTTTGGTCAGATAGAAGCGCGCGCCCTGGATCGACTGAAGCGCGGTCGCGGGGGAGAGGACTGACGGCGCGTTCTCGACCGCCTCCTGCACGCGCATCGCTTTGCCCGCGCCCGCCGCGATGATAATAACGGTCGCGGTCGGATTCTGGGCGATCGTCTTAAGTCCGATCGTCAGGACGACCTTCTGGCGCGCGATCTCGACGCCGCCGAGATCGGAAGCGGCCGCCGCCGCGGTCTCATAATTGATCGGCGCCAGTACGGTCCTGCTGAAATGGCTGGTGCCGCGGATATTGAAACCGATGTGACCGTCCGGGCCGATCCCTCCGAGGAAGAAACCGATCCCGCCGAGTTTCTCGATCCGCGCTTCATACTCCATCGCGGCCTGGTCGGTCGCGGTGATAGCCTGCGCCTGCAGCACTTCAAGTTCGCTGGCGGGAGCGCGGTAGCGCAGGGAGAGATCGACCTTGTCGTCCGGGAATACCCGCCCCAGGTCCTTACCTTCCGGCGCCCCGACCTTCCAGGTATCCATCAGGAGGCTTTTTTTGCGGTCGATACCGAATTGCCTGAAATAAAAGTGATCGATGTAACTCGCGAAGCTGTTCTTGTTCGCCGGGTTCATCGGGTAAAATTCATCGATCTGTACGAAGGTGAATGAATCCATGCGCGGTTTATTATCCGGGTTGAGTCCCCAGCCGGAGAGCTCTTTCGCGACCGCCGCGTCTTTCCAGTTAGCGAGATAGTACCCCGCCCACTTGATGAAGTATTCGGGCGTTTTTCCGGTCGGCAGCGAGATGACCCCTTCGGGGTTGAGCTGCAGCCATTCGATGAAGCGCAGCGCCGTGAAGCGGCCGAGGCTCGGGAAATTAGGCAATTCCAGGAGCTGGATCTTTTCGGTCGGCCAGCAGATCGATACCTGGTTGAATTTTTTCAATATCTCTTTTTCGAGTATGGAAGTGTAGTTATAGTTGCGCATAGAGGTCCTTTCTGTGAGGTTATAGCATATAATGGGTTATGTTCTTTGTCAATAGCCTGATGCGGCGCTCTATTTTGTTGCAGGGCCCGGGCGCTTACGGTACAATCAGCAGAAGGAGAAGAATGATGATAGCGGGCCTGGGTATCATTTTGATCGTAGTGCTGGCAGCTCCTTTTCTGGTTAAAAAGATCGAAGAGGAGCTCGAGATATTTCTTCTGGTGATGGGGTGCGCCGCGGTTACCGTTACCGGGCTCTGGAGCCTTCACCTGGTCAAAGAGGCGCTGAGTGAGCCGGTCAAAATAACGCTCGCCGTCTGCGTTGCCGGATTTCTCTTTAAGGCTTTGCAGCGCCCGCTCGCGCGTCACGTAGATGTGATGGTCGATGGTTTCGGCCTTAAATTTTTCGCCTTCCTGGTTATCGCGATGCTGGGGATCCTCTCCAGCATGCTGACCGCGATCATCGCGGCGCTTGTCCTCGTCGAGATCGTGGCTGCCCTGGGCCTTAAGCGCAGGGATGAGGTCCTGCTGGTGGTGCTCGCCTGTTTTTCGATCGGCCTTGGCGCGGCGCTGACCCCGATCGGGGAACCACTCTCAACGATCGTGATCGGGAAATTAAAAGGAGAGCCGTATCACGCGGGTTTCTTTTTCCTCGCTCATCACCTCTGGAAATATCTTATCCCCGGTATTATCGGGTTCGGTATAGCGGGTGCCGCGTTCATGTCGGAGGATCGTTCGCCGCGCGATGAGGCGCAGCCGGTCCGGGAGGAACCTTTCCGGGCGATCATGCTCAGGACGGGCAAGGTCTATCTTTTTGTCGTTGCGCTGGTCTTATTGGGAGCCGGTTTTAAACCGGTCATTGACGCCTACATATCCAAATTACCCTATCAGG